>JBJTAU010000248.1:0-4119 GCA_046090965.1 Limisphaerales bacterium
TCCACGGGGAGGTGGCCGGCGCGTTTCGCGCCCTCCACGAGCGTCGTGATGCCGAGCCGGCGCGCGCGGGCGCAGAGCTCGGCGCCGGGGTTGAGGGCGCCAAGGGCGTTCGAGATGGGGACCATGGCGAAGAGCGTGACCTCGGGCGTGAGCAGGGCGTCGAGCTGGTCCAGGTCGAGCAAGCCGTCGTCGCCGGTGATGGGCACGTAGCGGAGCTTCGCGCCGGTGCGCTCGGCGAGGAGCTGCCACGGGACGATGTTGCTGTGGTGCTCCATCTCGGTGAGCAGGATGACGTCGCCGGCGTGGATGAACTTGCCGCCCCAAGCGTTGGCGATGAGGTTGATGCCCTCGGTGGTGCCGCGCGTGAAGATGATTTCCTCCGTGCTGCGGGCGTTGAGGAACTTCCGCGTCCGCTCGCGCGCGGCCTCGAAGGCGGCGGTGGCGCGGTTGCTCAACTCGTGGATGCCACGGTGGACGTTGGCGTTGTCGCGCTCGTAGTAGCGCACGAGGGCGTTGATGACGGCGCGTGGCTTCTGCGATGTCGCGGCGTTGTCGAAATACACGAGCGGATGGCCGTGGACGGTCTGATCAAGGATGGGGAAGTCAGCGCGGAGGGCGGACCAGTTGGGGGAAGGAGCAGTCATCGAGTTGGGAGCGAAGAAAGTGGGAAAGTGGGAAAGCGGGAAAGTGAGAGGGCGCCCAGGCGCACCTCACGCTTTGGCTCCCTCCCCCTTCCTCGGAGGAGGGGAGAGGGCAGGGGTGAGGGGTGACGTGCGTCGGCGTTGGCAGCCCCACCCCTCATCCGGCCTTCGGCCACCTTCTCCCCTCGCTGCGCGAAGGGAGAAGGCGCGCACCGAGGCGTTCGGAGCAGACGGCTCACTTTCTCACTCTCCCACTTTCTCACCTGCTTCATGAAATACAGAGCCTCCTCACGTCGGCACCTACATAAGCCCCAGTTGCAGCCGTGCCGCCTCGGTCATCATGCCTTGGTTCCACGGCGGGTCCCAGACCAGCTCCACGTTCACGTCGTCAATGCCTTCGAGGCAGAGGAGCTTGTTCTGCACGTCCTGCACGAGCACGGGGCCCATGCCGCAACCGGGAGCGGTGAGCGTCATCTTCACGTCCGCCTTGTAGCTGCCCGCGCCCAGCTCGGTGAGGTCGCAGTTATAGATGAGGCCGCGGTCGGCGATGTTGACGGGGATTTCCGGGTCGTAACAGGTGCGGAGCTGCGTCCAGACCTGCGCGGAGAGCGACTCCTTGGTGGCGGGCCCGGCGGGCGCGGCGGCGGCAGCGGGCGCGGGCGCGGCCTCGGGCGTCTTGCCCAGCGCGTCGGCGTCCTTGCCCTCGATGCGCGCGAGGCCGCCGATGAATTGCACGGTGTAAGTGCCGCCGAGCACCTGCGTGATGGTGACCTCGGTGCCCTTGGGGATAAAACCCTTCTCGCCGGACGGAATGCGCGTGGCATCCACGTCGCGGGTCAAGGTGACATTTTCGTAGGAGTGCATGATGGGAATGGGAAAACGTTCAACATCCAACGCTCAACTTCCAACTTTCAACGAGCGGCAACGAACGGCGTCCGCTTTGGACGTTGAGCGTTGAAAGTTGAGCGTTGGACGTTTGCATTTGAATTAAGTTGCTTAGAGCTTCGGTTCATCGCTCTCCGTGCTCACCGTTTCCGCGCCGCCTTCCACCGCCGCCTTGGCCGCGTGCCAGGAGAGGATGGCGCACTTCACGCGCGCCGGGAACTTGTGCACGCCCGCAAACGCCGCGAGCTTGCCCATGCTGTCGTCCGCGTGGCCGGTGGTGACCATGTCATGCACCTTGCCGAAGAGCGCCTCCACGTCCGCGCGCGTCTTGCCCTTGATGGTGCTGGTGAGCAGCGACGCCGACGCCTTCGAGATGGCGCAGCCGGAGCCTTGGAAGGTCGCCTCCTTCACCACGTCGCCGTCCATGAGCAGATAGACGGTGTAATTGTCGCCGCAGAGCGGGTTGCGCCCGTGCGCGACGCGGTTGGCGCCGGGCAGCTCGCGGAAGTTCCGCGGGCTTTTCGCGTGCTCCAGGATGACTTCCTGAGAAAGGTCGTTGAGGTCGTCGTTCATGCCGGGGTCAGTGTCGAATTCCGAGTGGCGAATGTCGAATGAAAGGCATCGAACGCACGGCGCGCGTCTTGGACTGCGGCGGCAAGCGGAGCGCGCCGCCGCTTTCCCTTCCCGCGAAGCGGTTCGGGCGACTGGGAATTTCCGCTCCGCGGGAAGCCAAAGCGCCGTCGCCGCTGCGCTCTGCCGGCGCAGTCCAAAACGCGGTGGGCTTCATCGCGTCAACCGGCGTTGGGCAGGTTTCAGTCATTTGCTTCACGGCGCGTTCAGCTTCTTCAACACCCCATCCACCCGCTCGTCAAAAAGCTTCCGCCACTCGGGAGCCACGAGGCAGTCGCAGTCCTCCTGTGCGTAGCCGGTGTTCTTCCGCTGCGCCTCGGTGGGAAGGTAGAACAGGTAGCCGTTGGTGTAGCCGGCCACGAAGGTGAACTTCCCCGCCGCGCGCTTCTTCACCGCGAGGCCCAGCTCCACCGTCAGCTCGCCGGGGAATGTGACCATCGTGACGTCGCCCACGCGCAGGCCGGACATCTCGGTCTCCAGCGCGGTGTTCCCGGCGGCGACGGCCTTGGCCTGATGCATCTTGAGCAGCGCGAGGTTCACCTGCAGATGCTGCAGCCGCTCCATCGCCTGGATGTTTTGCAGGTAGGCCTCGATGTTCGCGCGGTTCTCGGCGTCGAGCTTCGCCAAGGCGTCGCGGCCCTGCGACTTCTCATGGAGGTAGCCGTAGTTGTGATAGGCGGGAAATTCCAGCGACAGTTTGTGTTGCAGGAACAGCGGCAGGAACGACTTGAAGTTCAGGCTCGTGCCGCGAAACGACTTCAACAGCCGCGCCTGCTCCGCCTCAATTGCCGAGATGCGCGCCTCGTAATCCGCCGCGCGCGGCAGCGACATCACCTCGCGCACCACGCGCAGCGGCCCGGCCTCGGCGGTCTTGATGCTCCGCGCTGCCCGCAGCGCGCTGAGGCCGAGCAGATTCCCGGAAGCCTCCGCGTCGTGCGGATGGCTCGTGGCCTTGTAGAGCGACGGGTTGATGTCGCCCGCGCAGCCCTGCACGAAGAACGCCATCGCGCCGTCGCCGAAATTCTCTTCGATGACCTTGGAGGCGAAGCCGGGGAAATCCGCCGTGTTCCCGCCGCCGGGCACACCGTGGATGGGATGACACGCGAAGTTGTAAACCAGCGCGAAGGGCCGGCCATCCGCGCGGTCGAGCCGCAGCAGGCCAATCTCCGCGTCCACGGGACCGACGCCCGCCACATCCTCGTCGCGCGGCGTCGCGTAAGCGCGGCGGAGGTCCAGTTCGCTGCCGTCCTTCAGCTTGAGCCGGCGATTTTCCATGATGCGGTCCTCGCGACCGCGCCCCGCGCCGGCGCGCACGGGCACAAGATTCTTCACCGCCTCCTTCACCGCCTGCACCGTGAGCGCGTCCGTGTCGCGGCGCACGACGCTGTGGCAATGGCTGGCGTTGACCAGCACGCTGGCGGGCGGAATGCCCAGCTCGCGCTCCAACTCCCCGCGCACCTTGCCGAGGTAATCATTCCCAATCCGCCCGATGCCGCCGATGGCCACCGCGTCCACCGTGACGAGCACGACGGTGGAGGAGCCGTCCTTGAGCACCAGAGCCTTCACGTAGGAAGGGTCGTTCACCGACCCCGCCGCACGGTCCGTGATGTCCACCTTCGCGACGCCGGCGAGGAGTTGGGCGGCTGATGTGGGAAGAGATGCGGAACAGAGGAACAATGCCGCCAACAACAACGCGAAGGGCTTGGAAGAGTCGCAGTTCATGGTTGTGGCTGCGGTTGAATGCTAGAGCCCGCAGCACCCCGCTCCGCGCCGATGGCTTGTAATGCGGAGGCGAACGCGCGGCCCAGCCGGAGTTGGCCGTCCGTGTTGTAGTGAACGTGGTCTGCCAACAGGCCCACCCCATCGGTCGAGCCCATGCGCGCGTGCGGGATGGCCTAGCGCTTGCCGGAGCGACTGTCCCCCGCCGCCATCGCGGCGCGCACTTCCGCGCGAGGCGTGAACC
>JBJTAU010000249.1:0-3501 GCA_046090965.1 Limisphaerales bacterium
GTGCTTCTTGTGCCAGGCGAATACCGCCGCCCACATCACAAAAGCAGCCCAAGAATCGCGTTCACGTTCAGCAGGTGGCGCACATAGGCGCGGGAGAAGTTCTTGCAGGCGAAGCCACCACAGCCTTCCTCAATCGGGCCAAACTCCGCCTTCACCGCGCCGCCCTTGATGGCGTAAGTGCCCTTGCGCGTGAACGCCGTGCCGTTGCGCGCCACGCGGGTGGGCAGCACGCAGTCGAACATGTCCACGCCGCGCGCCACCAACTCCACGAGCTGGGCCGGGGTGCCCAGGCCCATCGCGTAGCGGGCCTTGTGTGCGGGCAGGAACGGCTCGGCCAATTCCACCGCCTTCATCATCTCCGGCTCGGGTTCGCCCACGCTCACGCCGCCGATGGCGTAGCCGTCGTAGTCGAGCGCAACGAGCGCCTTCGCGCAGTGCTCGCGGAGCTCGGGGTTGCTCCCGCCTTGCACGATGCCGAGGACCTGCTGGCCGGGCGCGCGTGGTTGTTCGCGGCATTCCTTGGCCCAGCGAATGGTGCGCTCGACGGCGAGCTTCTGCTCCTTCGCGGGCGCGTCGTGCGGCGGGCATTCGTCGAAGATCATCGCGATGTCCGAGCCGAGATGGCGCTGGATTTCCATCGCCTCCTTCGGGCCGAGAAAGAGCGGCGAGCCATCGAGGTGCGAGCGGAACTCGACGCCGTGTTCGCGGACCTTGCGGATCTTCGCGAGGCTGAAGACTTGGAAGCCGCCGCTATCGGTGAGGATCGGGTGCGGCCAGTTGAGGAAGCCGTGCAACCCGCCCGCCGCGCGGATGATGTCCATGCCGGGGCGGAGGCTGAGATGGTAGGTGTTGCCGAGGATGATCTGCGTGCCCATCTCGAGCAACTCGCGCGGGTCGAGCGCCTTCACGCTGCCCTGCGTGCCCACGGGCATGAAGACCGGCGTATCAATGACGCCATGCGCCGTGGTCAGCCGGCCGAGGCGGGCCTTGGAAGTGGAATCGGTCTTGAGCAACTCAAACATCGGGGGCGCATTGAGCCACAGCGGGCGCGGGTGCGGAAAGACATTTGCGGGATGTGGCTTGAATAGCGGTGCGGCACGCTGGGTCAGTTCCCCATCGCAAGCAATCCAAACCGCCAGCCATGAAACAATTCTCCACTCTGCTCGCCCTCATCGCCACCGTTGCCTTCGTTCAAGC
This sequence comes from Limisphaerales bacterium, assembly GCA_046090965.1. Lineage (GTDB taxonomy): Bacteria > Verrucomicrobiota > Verrucomicrobiia > Limisphaerales > SXTU01 > SXTU01. The sequence continues at coordinate 1,198 of JBJTAU010000249.1, forward strand.
GGAGGAACCCAAGAAGGTCGCCATCGGTCAGGCGGCCCCCGACTTCAAGATCAAGGACGCCACCGGCAAGGAGATCAACCTGGCGGAGCTTACCGCCAAAGGCCCGGTGCTCGTGCGCCTGACGTGCGGCTGCCTCGGCTGCGACAAGGAACTGCCTTACTTCCAAGAGTTGCACACGGCTTACAAGGCGCAGGGCCTCACCAGCCTCGCCATCTTCCGTGAGCCGGACGCGAAGGTCGAAGCCTACGTGAAGGAGAAGAAGCTCAACATGCTCTACGCCGTGGATCCCAAGGGCGAGAGCTGGAAGGTTTTTGACACGAAGACGATGCCCAGCAACTTCCTCATCGCGAAGGGCGGCCAAATCGTGAAGATCTCCGCCGGCTGCGACACCAGCGGCATGATCGCCGAGCGCCTGAGTGAGGCCACCGCCAAGCTCACCGGCACGGAGAAGGTGGAAGTGAAGTCCAAGGTGGACGCGCAGAAACCCGCTGCCGCCAAGCCCGCGAGTGCCGCGCCAGCGACGAAGTAAGCCGCTTCCCGCAGCAAACTTGAAAGGCCGCCATCATCGGCGGCCTTTCGCTTTTAAGTCGCCGCTCGCCGAACCGACCAGGACGGACTACTCTTTCCCCGTGAGCGCACCGGAAGCAGCCGAGCCGCCCGTGGATCAGTGGGTCGCGGATTTCCTCACGCACCTCGGCACCGACCGGGGCGCGTCCGATTACACGCGCCGCAACTACACCGAGGCACTGGCCGAGTTCCGCCGCTGGCACGAGGCGGAGCGGCAGGCCAAGCCTGACTGGGCCGCGTTGCAACGCGATGATTTCCGCACGTTCCTCCGCCACCTGAGCCGCCGCGAACTCAGCCGCGCAACGATCCACCTGACCTTCAGCGCGCTGCGGACGTTCTACAAGTTCCTCATCCGGCGCGGGCATGTCGTGGCGTCGCCCATCCGCAATCTCGCGCTACCCAAGCCGGAGCGCCGCCTGCCCAAGTTCGTCACCGTCGCGCAGGCGCAGTCGCTGCTCGAAACCCCGCTGCGCGAGTACGAGCGCGAATGACAGACCAGCGACCGCCCGTTGGCCAAGGCCGACTTCCTGCGCGACGCCGCAATTCTCGAAACGATTTACTCCTGTGGCCTGCGCATCAGTGAAGTCTGCGGCCTGCGCGTCGAGGATTTGAATCAAGGTGACCGCGTTCTTCAGGTGCGCGGCAAGGGCCGGAAGGAGCGCCAAGTTCCCATTGGCGAGCCGGCGTTGCGCGCCATCCTCGCCTACTGGGAGTCGCTGCCTCACGCGCCCGCTGCGAACGCCCCCGTGCTCCGCGCGGCGACGGACAGCGCCGACCCCATCCGCCCCGCGCAAGTCCAGCAGCGCCTCAAGCGCTACCTCCTGGCGGCCGGACTTGACGCCAGCCTCACGCCGCACAAGCTCCGCCACAGCTTCGCCACACACCTGCTCGACAACGGCGCGGACCTGCGCAGCGTGCAGGAGTTGCTTGGCCATCGAAACCTCGTTACCACGCAGGTCTATACCCACGTGACGACCGAGCGGTTGAAACAAGCCTACGCTGCCGCGCATCCGCGTGCTTGACGCGCCCCCATGAAAAGCACCGCCCAACTTTCCGTGCTCACCATCTGGCTGGCCCTGCTCATCACGGCTTGCACCACGACACCGACGATTGATTGGGATGCCCGCGTAGGCAGCTACACCTTCGACGGTGCCGTGCGGGACATGGGGCCGCCGGAGAAGAGCGCCAACCTCGCGGACGGCACGCGGGTCGCCGACTGGCTGGTCGCGCGCGGCCGGAACAATCCCATCTATCACTCCTTCCCGGACGGACGGGTCATCCGCACTGAGGGCGTGCGTGACCCGGACCGGCTGCTGCGCCTTACTTTCGCGCCAGACGGCCGCTTGAAGGAGTGGAAGCGCGTCTGGCGCTGATTTCATCCCGACGAATCCAGATTCCCCTTCCGTTTTCTTGGGCCGTTTGGTTTACTGCCGCCACGCGATGAAGGACGAGAGTGTTGATCTCGGCATTTGGGACAAGCTCACACGGGCTGTGGTGCTTCTCCTCGTCGTCGCCTCCGTCCTTGGCATCGGCTACCTCTGCGTCCCCCTTCTCCGGCAGAACGAGCAGATGCGCAAGCGAAACCTCGAACTCGAAGCCAGCATCCAGCGTGAAGAGGAAGCCGCCCGCCAGCTCAAGGCCAGCTTGGACGCGCAACGGTCTGACCCCAAGGCCGTCGAGCGGCTCGCCCGCGAGAAGCTCGGCTACGCGAAGCCCGGTGAGGTAGTCATTCGCTTC
>JBJTAU010000250.1:0-3857 GCA_046090965.1 Limisphaerales bacterium
TGGCTTGGTTCACGAAGCCGAAAATCTTCAGCGCGATGTCCGGCAACACGCACGGCAGGATGTTCAGGATGAGGCCGCCGAGGAAGGCGAGGACGAGCGCGTGGGCGAAGCTGGTGACTTCGCCGCTCGCAGCTCGCGGAGCCGGGGAGGGCCACGGCGTTGGTTTGCCAGCGGCGGTAGGTTTGGTGGCCGGTGCTCCGTCGCTCAGAACTAGATTGACCTCGTAGCCCGTGGGATGCGGTTCGTCCGCGCGCTCGACGAGCAGGCCGAGCAGTTGCTTGGGCCATTCGCCTTCGGCCTTCTTCACCTGCTTGCGGAGAATGGCCTTGCCACCCGCCTGACTCACGACTTCGGTCGGCCCGGCGACCTCGAAACCCTCGCCCGTGTAGGGGAAGAAGTCGGGCTTCGGCGTGCTCGTGGTCCACTCGATCAGTAGCGCGCGCGTGTCGTTCGTGCCGGCCGGCGTTTCCCAGCGAGCGGTGGCAGACAGACTGGGCATCTGCGTCGGGAGCAGCTTCTGCCAGTCGGCGAATTGCGTGGCGGTGGCAGAGGGTTGGGACTCGGAGCCGACCTTCAGCGTGGCGGTGACCGTCTGCTTCGCCGGCACGCAGGAACCGCCGGTCTCGCATTCGAGCCACGATACCTTCGCGGTCACGGCGTGGTTGCCGGCTGGCGCACTGGCGGCGAGCTGCAACGGGACGAGCAGCACAACCTCCTTCGCATACTCGTAGCTGGTCAGGGTGTTGGCAAAATACTTGCCGGGCACGGGCCACTGAATTTCTCCGGCGGTCACGCCCGCGGGCAACTCCCAGGCGATCTTCGTTGGGAAGCCGACATCGCCGCCGTTGCGCCAGTAGGTATGCCAGCGCGGGGCCATCGTGAGCCGCACGCCGACGAGGACGGTGTCGCCGGGCTTGGCGGAGTCCTTGTCCAGCACCAGCTCGGCCTTCGTGGCGGCGGCGTTGGCATGGGGCGAAGACAACCCGAGCAGACAGAGCCAGACCAGCGCAAGAAACCCGTTTCGCATGAGAGTATGATGACGACGGCGCGGATTTGTTTGAAAGTTTATTGTCCGCGCCATCGGCAGTGAGTCGGGGTGCTCTGGTGAAATTTAGAGCGGGCCGCTCGCCCGCCTTTCCCCTTGCCCCGGCTGGCGCACCGGAACTTAATCGGCCCACATGAAATTCGGCATCTGCAACGAAATCTTCCAAGGCTGGAAAATCGAGGACACGTTCGCCTACGCGGCGAAGGCGGGATATGACGCGGTCGAGGTCGCGCCGTTCACTCTCTGCAACTACGTCACGGAGTTGTCCGCCACCGAGCGCGCACGGATCCGGGACGCGGCTGCCCGCGCGGGCATCGCCATCTCGGGCATCCACTGGGTGCTCGTGAAGGCCGAGGGCATGTATCTCACCAGCCCGGACGCGGCGGTGCGTGCGAAGACGGCGCGCTACTTCTACGACCTCGTGGATTGCTGCGCGGACTTCGGCGGGAAGATCATCGTGGTCGGTTCGCCTAAGCAACGCAACGTGATGCCGGGCGTCACCTTCGACCAAGCGTGGACGTGGGCCACGGATGTGTTTCGCGATGCGGTCAAGCGCGCGGAGGATCGGGGCGTGACGATCTGCTTCGAGCCGCTCGCGCCGTCGGAGACGAACGTCATCAACACGGCGGCGGACGGCATCAAGTTCACCAAGCAACTCAGCTCGCCGAATTTCAAAATCATCCTCGACGTGAAGGCGATGTCGTCCGACGCCAAGCCCCTCCCGCAGATCATCCGCGAGAGCCGGGGTGAATTCGCCTACTTTCACGCGAACGATGTGAACTTGAAGGGGCCCGGCTTCGGCGACGTGGACTGTCGTCCCCTCGCCGCCGCGCTCAAGGAAGTCGGCTACGAAGGCTACGTCTCCGTGGAAGTGTTCAACTTCGACGAAGGCCCCGAGGTCATCGCGACCAAGAGCATCGAGTATCTCAAGCGCACGTTTGCCTGAGCGGCGGCTTACTCGCCGGACTTGAGCACCTCGAACTTGCTGAAGCCGTCAGCGACGATGCCGAGGCGGACGCCCTTCTTGAGATCGGCACCCTTGAGCGCCTCCTGAAAGTCACGCACGTCGGCAACGGACTTGCGGTTGACTTCGGTGATGATGGTGCCGGCCTTGAGGCCGCGCTTCGCGGCGGGGCTGCCGACTTCCACCTCCGTCACGAGCAAGCCCTCGGTGACCTTGACCTTGTGTTCCTTCGCCAGCTCCCGGGTCAGCGCGCGCACGGTGATCCCGAGATCGTCGGCCTGAAGCTCGTTGCTCTTCTTCTTCGTGGCGACCAAGTCCGCCGGTTCATCCGGCCATTCCTCGGGAGTCACCTTGATCTTCATCGGCTTGCCGCTGCGCACCACGCTGAGGGTCACGGGGATGCCGACCTTGTTGCGGATGGAATTGCGGAGCTGCTGGACGTTGCTGACCGGCGTGCCCTCGACGTGCGTGATGATGTCCTCGAGCTTGAGTGCGGATTTCTCCGCCGGGCCGTTCTGCTGGATGCCGCTGACCAGGATACCGTCGGTCGCGCCCTTGAAGGTCTGGGCGCGAAGTTCGGGGTCGTCCTTGAGACCCTTGACGGCCAGGCCGAGGCGGGCGCGGATGACTTTGCCGTCCTTGATGAGGGCGTCGGACAGCTCACGGGCGAGATTCGACGGGATGGCGAAGCCGATGCCGGTGCGCAAGCCGCGGATGAGCGTGTTGATGCCGATGATCTCCCCGTTGATGTTGACGAGCGGGCCGCCGCTGTTGCCGGGGTTGATGCTGGCGTCGGTCTGGATGAAGTCCTGATCCATCGGCGTCAGGGGCGAGGCGTCGGGGAGCAGGGCGCTGCGGCCCTTGGCGCTGACGTGGCCGAAGGTGACGCTGTAATCCAGGTTGAAGGGCGCGCCGATGGCGATGGCGAATTCACCCACACGGGTCTTGTCGGAGTCGGCAAACTTCGCGGCGGGCAAACCTTTGGCGTCAATCTTCAGCACGGCCACATCGGAGCGCGGGTCCACCCCGCGAATGGTCGCGGGGAAAGTGCGCCCGTCCTTGAAGCGGATCTCGATGCGCTCTGCGTCCTCGACAACGTGGCGGTTGGTGAGGATGTAGCCGTCCTCGCGGATGACGACGCCGCTGCCTTGGCCGTTGAACTGCGGCGGGCGCTCGGGCTGGGATTCGGCGCGCGGCTGCTTCTTGCGCTTCTCGAACTGCTCCTCCAACTGCTTGCGAAACTCGCGCGGCAGCATCTCAAAGAACGGGTTGCCCTCGCCGTCCGAGCCGAACGTGCTGCGGTCTTGCTTCTGCGCCACGCGGATCACGACCACGGACGGCGAGACCTGGTCGGCGACCTCGATGAAGGCCGGGTTCAATTGCCGTGCCAGCGCGATGGCGGCCGATTCCTTCGGGGCGGCTGAGAGAGGCGAGATTGACTGCGAGCCGGCGAGCGCCAGCAGGCACAGGGCGGAGGAGAGGCGGTTCGTTTTCATGTTGTCAGCTTGGAACGGAGGGCGGGGAGGTTGTTCAAAAAATTTGCCGACCGCAGTCACGGCGGCGTGCATTGACTTGGCCTAGCATGGCCGATAGCTTTTCGCGAACTAAGAAAGCCGCGCATGCTCGACGTCATCGAAAAACTCCTCGTCCTCCAAGATCGCGACCGCAATCTCCTCCGCACGCAGGCCGAGCTGGCGTCCATCGCCCCGCAGCGGGAGCGCGCCCAATCGCGGGCTAATTCGTCCCAGCAGGCCCTCGACGCCGCCAAGCTCAAGGCCAAGCAGGTCGAGTCGGACAAGAAGAAGCTGGAGTTGGATGTGCAGGCGCAGGAGGAACGGATCGCCAAGT
>JBJTAU010000251.1:0-3908 GCA_046090965.1 Limisphaerales bacterium
CTCGCCGGTATTTTGCAAAACACAGGTCACGCCCGCGGCGCGGAAGGCTTCGAGGAATTCACGCCGCTCGCCCGCATCCGTGGCCCAGCGCGTCATGCTCATCTCCTCGCGCAAATCCGCCAGTTCCGGCTCCGTTGCGCCGGATTCGGCGAACTCGGCGAACTTCGCCCCGTCCAACGCTGCGCGCGGCGCGAAGCCATAGCTCTCGAACACAAGCGACTCCGCGTGCAGCTTGAAGCCGTAATCGAGGTCGCGCGCGCTGGGCTTGAGCACGGACAAGGCGACCTCGCGGGCTTTCTGGATGCGCTCGTTCGCCGGCGAGAGCGCAGGCACCGGTGCTGCAGCCCGCGAGCGCGGGACGAAGACCTGACCGCCCAGCCCGAGCAGAGCCAGTGAGGCAGAGGTGCGGAGAAATCGACGACGGGACGGCGCGGCGGTCATGCAGGCAGAGTTCGGGGAATCACCAACCGGGTCAAGTCCCCGCCCCAATCAGCGGGCTACCACGGCCTGAAGCGGGGGGAGATTTCCCTCGCCTTGCCAAAGAAAGCGCTGCTAGCGTCGCCTGATTCGCGTCCGGACAGCTCCGTTCGCCCAACAAAACACGCAATGAAAGCCATCTCCACCGCCGCCCTCGCGTTCGGCCTTCTGGCCACCACCGTGAGCGCCGCCGACACCAAAATGACCCTCAAAGACGACAAGGACAAAGTCAGCTACAGCATCGGTCTCAACATCGGCCGCAGCATGAAGCAGGAGGGGCTCGACATTAACCCCGACGCCCTCGCGGCCGCGATGAAGGATGTCTTCGCCGGGGCCAAGCCGTTGCTCACGGATGAGGAAATCCAGACGGTGATGCAGAACTTCCAAAAGCAGATGATGGCCAAGCAGTCGGCCGCCCGCGAGGAGGGTCTCGCCAAGAACAAGGTGGAGGGCGAAAAATTTCTGGCTGACAACAAGAAGAAGGAAGGCATCAAGACCACCGCCAGCGGCCTGCAATACAAGGTCATCAAGGACGGCACCGGCAAGACCCCCAAGGCTACCGACACCGTGAAGACCCACTACCGCGGCACGCTCATCAACGGCACGGAGTTCGACAGCTCCTACAAGCGCGGCGAGCCGGCGGAGTTTCCCGTCAACGGCGTCATCAAGGGCTGGACCGAGGCGCTTCAGCTCATGAAGGAAGGTGCGAAGTGGCAGCTCTTCATCCCCTCCGACTTGGCCTACGGCGAGCGCGGCGCGGGCAAGGACATCGGTCCGAACTCGACGCTCATCTTCGACATCGAGCTGCTCTCGGTGAAGGCCGGGCAGTAAGCCTTAACTCTCCCCGCGAACGCCGCGTCTGATGACAGACGCGGCGTTTTGCTTTAATCGAGCGGCAAACCCTTGGCAGTGCGGCCGCCGCTGGCTAGGGTTGCCCGACCATGAAGACTTCGCGCCTGCTCGCGTCGCTGCTGCTCGCCTTCGCCACCTTCCTCCCTTCCCCCGCCGCCCTCGCCGCCGCGCGTTTGCCGAATGTTATCATCATCCTCTGCGACGACCTCGGCTACGCCGACATCGGCGCCTTCGGCTGCAAGGCCTACGCGACGCCGCATCTCGACCGCATGGCGAAGGAGGGGCGCAAGTTCACCAACTTCCACGTCTCGCAGGCGGTCTGCTCCGCGTCGCGCACCGCGCTGCTCACCGGCTGTTACAACAACCGCGTCGGCATCCACGGTGCGCTCGGGCCGGGCGCGCGCATCGGGATTCACGCGAATGAAATGACGCTCGCCGAGCTCTTCAAGCAGAAGGGCTACGCGACTGGCATGGCGGGCAAATGGCACCTCGGCCATCACCCGCAGTTCCTGCCCACGCACCACGGCTTCGATGAGTATCTTGGCCTGCCTTACTCGAACGACATGTGGCCGCATCATCCCGAGGCGAAGCCGGGCACGTATCCGAAGCTGCCGCTCATCGAAGGTGACCAGGTGAAGGATCCCGACATCACGCCCGAGAAACAGCCGTTCCTCACGACGTGGTATGCCGAGCGCGCGGTGAAGTTCATCGAGCGAAACAAGGACCGCCCGTTCTTCTTCTACCTCGCGCACAACATGCCGCACGTGCCGCTCTTCGTGAGCGACAAGTTCAAGGGCAAGTCCGGCGCGGGCCTCTATGGCGATGTGATCCAGGAAGTTGATTGGTCCGTCGGACAAGTCTTTGCCGCATTGAAGCAGCACGGCCTCGACGACAACACCTTGGTCATTTTCACCAGCGATAACGGCCCCTGGCTGAGTTACGGCAACCACGCTGGCAGCGCCGGGCCGTTGCGTGAAGGTAAAGGCACCGCGTGGGAAGGCGGCACGCGCGTCCCGTGCGTGATGCGCTGGCCTGGCAAGTTGCCCGCGAACACGAGCAGCGGCGACATGTTCATGACCATCGACCTGCTCCCAACCTTCGCGCAGTTGATCGGGGCGAAGTTGCCCGAGCACAAGATTGATGGCCTCAACGTGTGGCCCCTCCTCGCCGGGGAAAAAGGCGCGAAGAACCCCCACGACGCCTACTACAGCTACTACGCGCAGAACGAACTGCAGGCGATGTTCTCTCCCGATGGCCGTTGGAAGCTGCAACTCCCCCACGTCTTCCGCACCCTCGCCGGCAAGCCCGGCGGCAAGGACGGCATCCCGGCGAAATACGAAAACGCCAAGCTTGCTGAACCACAACTCTTCGACCTGCAGAACGACGTCGGCGAGCAGACCGATGTCGCCTCCTCTAACCCCGCCATCGTCCAACGCCTCCTCGCGTTGGCCGAGCAGGCCCGCGCCGATCTCGGCGACTCGCTCACGCAGCGCAAGGGCAGCGGGGTGCGCGAACCGGGCAAGCTGGCGGACGGCAAATAAGAAGGCCCACTTCGGGTCGCGGGTTCAAGCCGCCGCCAGCCGCTGCCAGCTATACCAGAGCATGCGCGGCAGGTGGAACGGGCCTTTGTAGATCGTCCCCTTCGCACGCGAGGAAATCCTGCCGTCGCGGTGCAGGTAGCCGAACCACTCGCCGTGCTCGCGGTCGGGGAAGTGTTTGAAACTCCAGTTGTGAACTTGCTCGTGCATCGTGGCGAAGCGCGCCTCGCCGGTGAGCTGCCACGCGAGCAGCGTCGCGATGATCGCTTCGTTGTGCGGCCACCAGAACTTCATGTCGTGCCAGTATTCCTGGCCCGGCTTGCCGAGCAGGTCGGTGAAGTAGAGCAGGCCGCCGTGCTCGGCGTCCCAGCCGCGCGCCCACATCCAGTCGAGGATGGTCACGCCGAGCTGGATGAGCCGCCGGTCGTTGCGCAGCGCGCCCTCGTGCATCACGAACCATGCGCACTCGATCGCGTGGCCGGGGTTCAGCGTGCGGCCTTCGTGGTGGTCAATCACGCTGCCGTCCGGCGCGACGCACTCCAGCAACGCACGGTGGTCGGGCTTGAGAAAGTCGCGCTCAATCTCCGCGATGCTCCGGTCAATCCACTCCGTGCAGGTGTGACCGCTCAAGGTCACATCGCCGAGGTTCGCGCGCAGCTCCTGCGCCGTCGCGATGCCAATCATGTGCGGGCCGATGCCCTTCATCGGGCGCGTGGCCTCAAACTTCGGCGACATCACGCCCGGCGTGAAGCTGTGGTGCAGGTAAGTGGCGAAGAACTTAACCGCATCCTCGGTGGCGCGGGCGTCGCCGGTGGCCTTGGCGAAAGCGGCGTTCGCAATCGCCGCAAACGACTCGCTGTAATCGGAGCGCCGCATCCGCAACGGCGCACCCTCGCGCGTGACGGTGAAGTAGAGCTTCCCGTCCGGCGCAGCGCAGTGCGCGCGGAGGAACTCGATGCAGGAGCGTGACGCGGCGAGGAAGTCGTCCCGCTTCGGACTTCCCTCGCCCCCATGGGGGGTGAGGGATTGAGGGTGAGGGGG
>JBJTAU010000252.1:0-6394 GCA_046090965.1 Limisphaerales bacterium
GCTCAAGATCGCCCGCGACGCCCAGCAGCTCGCCAAGCTCACCAGCCGCAACGTGATTCTCTTCGACACCGCCGGTCGCCTGCAAATTGACGAGGTGCTCGTGCAGGAACTCGTCCGCCTGCGCGACCTCGTGCAGCCGCAGGAAATTCTCCTCGTGCTCGACGCCGCCACCGGCCAGGAGGCCGTGAACGTCGCGACGCATTTCGACCAGGCGCTCAAACTCACCGGCTCCATCCTCACCAAGCTGGACGGCGACGCGCGCGGCGGCGCGGCCTTGAGCCTGCGCGAGGTCACCGGCCGGCCCATCAAGTTCATGGGCGTGGGCGAGAAGCTCGACGACTTCGAGCCCTTTCACCCCGAGCGCATGGCGCAGCGCATCCTGGGCATGGGTGACGTGGTGTCGCTCGTGGAGAAGGCCGCCGAGAAAATTGACCAGGACTCGGCGATGGCGCTCGAGGAGAAGATGCGGAAAGGCCAGTTCACGCTGGAGGATTTCCTCATGCAGCTCCGCGAAATGAAGAAGCTCGGCCCGCTCGAAAACATCATGGGCATGCTCCCCGGCGGGGCGGAGATGGCCAAAGGCGCGGACCTGTCCAAAGCCGAGAAGGATTTTCGCCGCAAGGAAGGCATCATCTGCGCGATGACCCCGACGGACCGCCGGACCGCGCACCCGCACCACGCCACGCGCCGCCTGCGCATCGCCAAGGGCAGCGGCGTGACCGTCACCGAGGTCAACACGCTGCTCCAGCAATTCGCCCAGATGCAGCAGATGATGAAGAAGATGTCCAAGTTCTCGAAGACGATGGGCCGCATGGGCGGGATGCCGGGGATGCGGTGAGCCACAGATAATACGGGTGCGTAACTAAACCCTTGTCCGTCCCTCTGGCCTCGTGTCCAATCCCGCGCCATGAGTTCTCCGCAAGCGCCCGCACCGGCCGCCACCCCGAAGCTCGGCCTCACCGAGTGGCTGATCATCACCATCGCCAGCATCGGCTTCCTCTTCGACACCTACGAGTTGCTGATGACGCCCCTGGTGGCCGCGCCCGCCATCGCGGAGCTGCTCAAGGTGCCGATGAACAATCCGCTCGTGACCGACTGGGTCGGCCGGCTGCTGTGGATCGCCGCGCTGTGCGGCGGGGTGTTCGGCCTGCTGGGCGGCTGGCTGGTGGACAAGTTCGGCCGCAAGACCATCATGGCCGCGAGCATCTTCCTCTACTCGGCCGCGCCGTTCTGCGCGGCCTATTCGACCACGCTGCCCATGTTCGTGGTGTTCCGCAGCCTGACGTTCATCGGCGTGTGCGTGGAGTTCGTGGCGGCCATCACCTGGCTGGCAGAGGTCTTCGAGGACAAGAAGCAGCGCGAGAAATGGCTCGGCATCACGCAGGCCTTCGCCTCGCTCGGCGGCGTCTTCGTGACGATGGTCAGCATTTGGATCAGTCAGCACATGGCCGACCTGCCGCACATGGGCCTGCCGTTGGGTCTTGGCTCGGACGCCCCCGGTTCGTGGCGCTACCTGCTGATGACCGGCCTGCTGCCGGCCATCCCCATCGCGCTGCTGCTGCCGTTCGTGCCGGAGTCGAAAGTGTGGCGCGAGCGCCGCGCCGCCGGCACGCTGAAGCGCCCGAGCTTCGCCGCTCTGTTCGCGCCCGAGCTGCGCCGCGTCACGCTGGTCACGGCGGCGGTGTCCGCTTGTGCCTACGCCATCGCGTTCGGCGCGTTGCAAGTGACGGTCGCCCGCGTCACGCCGGGCCTGCCGGAACTGAAGGATCAGGCCAAAGCGCTCGCCCCGCTGCGCAAGGAAGCCGAGGAGCTGAACAAGCAGTTGAACGCACTCCCTGCCACGGACCCCGCCCGCAAGTAATTGCTCGGCCAGATCAAGGCGTACTTCGGCAAGCAGTAGCCCATCAACGACGAGGTGAAGAAGATGGCCGACAAGGTCCAGTTCCGGCAGGAGATGGGCGGCTTGGCGGGCCGCATTATCTTGGCGGTGCTGCTCATCGTGGGCTTGAGCCGGGTGACACTGCTGAAGGTGTTCCAAGTGCCCGCGCTGATCATCCTGCCGCTGACTTATTTCAGCCTGTTCGCGGAGGGCGGCGAAACTTTCCTGCTGGCTTACGCCGTCTGCGGCCTACTGACCGTGGCGCAGTTCAGCTACTTCGGCGAATACCTCCCGAAAGTGTTCCCGCTGCACCTGCGCGGCACCGGCGGGAGCTTCGCCACCAACGTCGGCGGGCGCATGATGGGCACCAGCATGGCGTTCGTGACCACCAGCCTCGTCGCCCCTTGGCTGGCCGGCACCGACTCGCTGACGCCGATGCACGTCGCCAAAGCCGCCGGCATCGTCGCCACCAGCATCGCGGTCGTGAGCTTCGCCATCGGTTTCCTGCTGCCCGAGCCGCCGGCGGAGGAGAAGCACTGACGGCACCCGGCTTCACGCGAGGTCGGTAGAACCTTGGGAGGTGGACGGGCATTCTCTCTGACCGGATTGGACCGGCAGCGATGAACACTTCCCGCCGGGGTGCTTTGGTCATTGGTCATTGGGCCTTGGTCATTTACCCTTTTGCCGTGTCTTCCCACGAGGAACAACCCGCTGCCCAGTCGGCCTTCAACCAAGTCACGGTCCCCGACCTGTGGCAGCAGCAGGCCGTGACCGCGTTGCGCGCGGGCAAGGACGTCGTGGTCCACGCTCCAACCGGCTCGGGCAAGACCCTCGTATTCGAGCTGTGGTCGAACTTCGGCAAGCCGCACGGGCAGGCCATCTACACTGTGCCCACGCGCGCGCTCGCGAACGACAAGCTCGCCGAGTGGCGCGCCCGCGGCTGGCATGTCGGCATCGCGACGGGCGACTTGAGCGACAACCTCGACGCGCCCGTGCTGGTCGCCACCTTGGAAACGCAGAAATACCGGCTCATCCGCGGCGACGGCCCGGCGCTGCTGGTGATTGACGAGTATCAGATGCTCGCCGACGGCGACCGCGGGCTGAACTACGAACTGGCCATCGCGATGGCTCCGCCGCAGACGCGCCTGTTGCTGCTGAGCGGCAGCGTCGAGAACCCGCACCACATCGTGAAGTGGCTCGAGCGGCTCGGGCGCAAGGCCCAGCTCGTGCGGCATCTGCACCGGCCCGTGCCGTTGGAGGAGGTCCACGCCAGTGACCTGAACTGCCATGTCCCCAGCGAAGTGAAGGGTTACTGGCCGCGCCTCGTGGCCAAGGCGCTGGCCGACGACTTGGGGCCGGTGCTGATCTTCGCGCCGCGCCGCAAGGAGACGGAAGCTCTCGCCGGCGAACTCGCGCGCTTCCTCCCGAATCCCAACCCGCTCACGCTCACGTCCGAGCAGAAGTCGCTCGTCGGCGAGAAGGTCGCGCGGATGCTGCGCTGCCGCGTGGCGTATCACCACAGCGGCATGAGCTACGGTGCGCGCGCGGGCGTCGTCGAGCCGCTGACCAAGGCGGGGCAGTTGCGCGTGGTGGTCGCGACGATGGGACTGGCGGCGGGCATCAACTTCTCCCTGCGCAGCGTCGCGCTGGCGGCGGAATCGTATCGGCGTGAAGGCGTCGAAATTCCCATCCGGTCGGACGAGATCTTGCAGATGTTCGGTCGCGCTGGGCGGCGCGGCATCGACGAGGTCGGCTACGTGCTAGTGTCGGCGAACGGCATCCGGCTGCTGGACGGTCGCCCCGCATTTCTCTCGCGCACGGGCCTCGTGGACTGGAGCGCGTTGCTGGGCATCATGGGTGCGGCGGCGCAGGCGGGGCTGGACCCGTTCCGGGAAGCCGTGCGCGTGCAGGAGCGGCTGTTCACCACCAAGCCGATTCTCCTGGGCGTCGAAGGCGCGCTGAAAAATCCCGACACGCCGTGCGGCCTCAAGACCGACGGTGAGCGTGCGCGCCATGTGCGCAAGATGGTGCGGCAGTTCCTCAACAGCCGGGGCGAATGGGAGACGTGGCCTGTGCTGCGCGACGTGCCGGCGTCGGAGGTGAAGGTCATGGAGCCGCTAGGCGAAGGCGTGCTGGCGATGCTCAAAATGAGTGGCCCGGTCGCGCCCAGACGCCGCGCGCCGACGGCGGATGTGCTGCCGAATCGCGCTCTGCTGGCAAACACTGGTAGGGACGCGCTGCCGCGCGTCCTTCAAGAAGCTGACGAGCGGAGCGATGTTCCCAGCCCAGACGGCACGGAAGCTGGCGCTCGCCCCGCTGCGCTCGCTGACGCGGGGGAGGCCGACCGGCAGGTCGGCCCTACCAGCACGCAGATCAAGCTCCGCCCCGCGCTCACCGTCGAGCGCACGGTGGAAAAACTCGGCGAGGGCGGGTCGCTGGTGAAATTGCCGGACGGCCAGTTCGCCCGTTCGCTCGCCGTGGCGGATGTGTTGAACGGCCAGCAAATCCTGCTGACGAAGTGGGTCCGCAAATTCACCAACTGGGGCACGCGCGAGGTGCCGCTGGCCGGCTGGCGGGAGCACGTGCTGCCGGTGCTGGAACAACGCTTCGCACGCGAAAAAACACCAGTGCTCGCCCTCGAGTATCCTCCGGCGGTGCGGTTGAAGGATGAGTTCGCCGAGCATGTGCCGGAGGTTGGCACCGGGCCGGTGCGCGCGGTGGTGGCGCTGGGCCAACTCACGCTCAAGGCGTGCGTGGACGCGCACGGCGTCGCCCTGTGGAAACCGCCGGAGCGCGAGGTCTTCCCGCAGGATTGCGCGCAATGCGCGTGCGTGGCCGTGTGTAAGCAGCTCCCCACCGGCACAGGCGTCGCGACGATCTGGCGTCGGCTCGGTCTGGTGGATGCGGCCGGCGTGCCGACGCGGCGCGGTCGCATCGTGAGCTTCTTCCACTCCGGCGATGGCCTCGCGGTCGCGGCGGCGCTGGAGGACGAGTCGTTGCCCATCGAGGAGTTGAGCTACGAACTCGCGAACCTCCACGCCGGCCATCGCTTTGCGAAAGGTGACGCGCGCTGGGACGGCCGCATCGCGCTGGCGTGCCGGCGGCTCTTCGGCCCGCAGACTTTCACCGGCTACCTTGACCAGGGCGTGCCGCCGGAATACGGCGCGGGCGCGGAGGAGATTGCGGCGGACGTGCATCGCGACCCGTATGGCAAGGACGGTTGGGTGACGGAGTTCCTCGGCATCGGGGACATTGACCGGATGATCATCGAGTGGCGCAGCATCCTGCGGCAGGTCGCGCACGCGCCGGACCTGGACTGGCCGCGCTGGGAGAAGTTGAAGGAACGCGCGAAGTCCATCCTCCGCGAGACCGATTCGCCAACGCTGACCGACTTGCCGCCGTTGGAATACTCCCAGACCAAACGCGTGAACCACCAGCTCTCGCTGCGGCGACACTGACGAATTCGGTCGCCGGTCCACAAACGCGATGGGCAGGTGGATTGGACAGTGAAGTGGGAGGTGTAGTGTCTGTCCGTGAAACTTGCGGCGGCGCGCAGCGGCTACTTCTCCAGCAGCTTCAGCCAGTCGCCCGCTTGGCGCTGATACGCGCCCCAGCCGCGCTCCCCCACGGCCGCGCGCAGCGTCCGCCGGGTTTCCTCGAGGACGGCGATGATGGCCAACCCCCTTGCGGACGCAGCGAGGTCGGCGTTCTGGCTAGTCTGGCGCACTTGCTCCTGGGCCGCCGTCTGGAGGGCGAGCCAATGCGCGGCGGTTTCGGCGGGTTGTTCGAGCCGGCGCGCGAGCTTGAGCAACGTGTGGAAGCGCGGATCGCTGCCGCGCTCGAAGGCGGCCTGCCCCGTCTCGCCCAAGCGCGTCGTCAGGAAGGCCTTGCGCTTCACGTCCCGCGCTTCGGCTTGGGCACGGTATTCCTCGGTTTCGTCCGACCTGCCATCACGCGGCGGCGTTAACGGATTGGCGTTGGCGAACTCATGCAACGCGCGCGCAAGTTCACGCAGCGCCTCAGGCGTCGCGGCATAGCCGCGCAATTCGCGCACCTGCCGCGCCTGCGGACTGCCGCGCAGTTCGGACTCGGCCCATTCCGCGTCGGTGAAAAGCGCGCGACGTTCCGTTTGCTGGCGCTCGCGCAGCTCCTTCTGCTTCGCGCTGCGTTCGGCGGACGGAGCCTTGGCCAGTTCACGGTTTAAGGCATCGCGCTCCTTCGCTTGGCGCACCTCCACCGCGCGCAGTTGCGCCCGCGTCGTCTCCGTCAGGTGCGCGACCTGCTCGTTGCGGGCCGGCGGACTGGTCTTCTGCACCGGTGGAATGGCCGCCTGAAGCGCCTTCTCCACCCGTTTGCGCTCCTCCTTCAGCGCTTCGAGCTCCTGCTCCACTGGCGCGCTCTCGAACAGATCCTTGAGGTCTCCCTCCGCCGCCACGTCCCAAAAGCGCGCCTGCAACGGGCGCATCAGCTCGCGATGCCGCGCGCGGAAGTCGTCGGCCACGCGCGCGTCGAGGA
>JBJTAU010000253.1:0-4046 GCA_046090965.1 Limisphaerales bacterium
CCTTGAAGGCCTTGAAGGCGACGGCTTTCACATTCACCTCTTCGTGGCGGGCGGACTTGGTGGTCAGCCGGGGATATTGTGGGCCGTATTTCTCCAGCAGGTCTTCCAGGTGGCCGATGGTGAACTTCACCACGTTCTTCAGGTGTTGCTGCGTGGCGGCCAGCTCGGCGCGGGTCCGTTCCATCTCCTCGCGGTGCTGGTTGATGTCAAAGAGCGAGATGCGGCGGATGCGGACCTGGAGCAGGCGCTCGACGTCGGCGTCCGCCAGTTCACGCAACATTTGCCGGCGAAACGGCTTGAAGCCCTCGAACACCGCCGCGACCACGGCTTCGTTCGTCTTGCACTTCTCGATGTCCTTGTAGATGTGCTCCTCGATGAAGATGCGTTCCAGCGTGCGGAAATGCAGTTCGTTCTCCAGTTTCTGCTGCTTGAGCTCGAGCTCCTGCTTGAGCACGCGCACGAGCTGGTCGGTGTTCTCGCGCAGCACCTCGCTCACGGTCAGCTCCACCGGACGGTTATCCTTGATGACGGTGATGCGGCTGCTGATCGTGGCCTCGCAGTTCGTAAAGGCAAAGAGCGCGTCCGTGAGCTGCTGGGCGCTCACGCCGGCGGGCGCCTTGATCTCGATCTCCACCGACTCGGAGGTGTAGTCATTGATGGACTTCACCTTGAGCTTGCCCTTCTGCACGGCGTCCTCGATGGACGCGGTGAGGGATTCGGTGGTCGTGCCCGGCGGCAGCTCCTTGATGACGACGGTCTGTTCGTCCTTCTCCTTGATCTTCGCGCGCACCTTCACGCTGCCCTTGCCGTCCTGATAATCGCGCGCGTCCATCTGGCCGCCGGTCGGGAAGTCGGGCAGGCAGCGGAACGGGAGTTTCTTTAGGATGCAGATCTGCGCCTCCAGTAGCTCCGGAAAATTGTGCGGCAGAATGCGGCAGGACATACCCACCGCGATGCCCTCGGCTCCCAGCATCAAGGTGAGCGGCAGCTTGGACGGAAACACCACCGGCTCCTTCTGCTTGCCGTCGTAGTTGGGGACGAACTGCGTGATGTCGTCGTTGAACAGCTCGGTGCGCGCGAGTTCCGTCAGTCGGCACTCGATGTAACGCGACGCGGCGGCGGGATCGCCCGTGAAGACGTTGCCGAAGTTGCCTTGGCCCTCGATGAGGTAGCGCTTGTTTGCCAGCACCACCAGCGCGTCGCCGATGGACGCGTCGCCGTGCGGATGAAACTTCATCGTGTCGCCGACCACGTTGGCGACCTTCGTGAAGCGCCCGTCATCGGTGCGATGCAAGGCCCACAGGATGCGCCGCTGCACGGGCTTGAGGCCGTCCTCCAGATTCGGGATTGCGCGGTCGCGGATGACGTAGGAGGCGTATTGCAGGAAGCCCGTGTCCACCCGTCGATGCAGCGGCAGCTCGATCTTGTCCGGCGCGAACGGACGGTGCGCAATGCCCGGCGTCTCCTCCGCGACGATGTGCGTGCCGCCGTTGCCGTTGGTTGTGGCGGGTTTGGTCTTTGTGGGTTTGGTTCCGGCCGGCGTTGGCTCTGCGGGCTGCTTCTTCGAGTCGTCCATCGGCAATTCGGGCTGGTCAGGGTCGTTGTGTGGCTTCGGGGTCATGGCTGGCTGCAAGCGCTGGGCGGTTCACTCCTCCACTGTCACCACGAGGTTACCCATGATGTAGTCTTTCCGCTCGGGCGTGTTCTTGCCCATGTAGAAGGTCAGTATGTTCGCGGCGTCGCTGCGCGGGGCGTATTCCACCTGGCTCAACTTCATGCCCTTGCCGATAAATTGCTTGAACTCGTTTGGGGAAATCTCGCCGAGGCCTTTGAAGCGCGTGATCTCGCAGCTCTTGCCGAGTTTCGCTGCCGCGGCGTCGCGCTCGGCTTCGCTGTAGCAGTAGATCGTCTCCTGTTTGTTGCGCACGCGGAAGAGCGGCGTCTCGAGCACGTAGAGGTGGCCGTCGTGGACGACCTGCTCGAAGAACTTCATGAAGTAGGTGATCATCAGGTTGCGGATGTGCATGCCGTCCACGTCCGCGTCGGTGGCGAGGATGACCTTCTCGTAACGCAGGCCGTCGAGGTTGTCCTCAATGTCCAGCGCGCTCATCAGGTTGTAGAGCTCGTCGTTCTTGTAAACGATGTCGCGCTTGAGGTCCCACACGTTGAGCGGCTTGCCCTTGAGCGTGAAGACGGCCTGCGTCTCGACGTTGCGGCAGCTCGTGATGGAGCCAGCGGCGGACTGGCCTTCGCAGATGAAGACCATCGAGCCGCGGCCTTTGTCTTTCTTGCGGTCGAAGTGGACCTTGCAGTCCTTGAGCTGCGGGATGCGCAAGGTGACCGCCTTCGCGCGCTCGCGGGCGAGCTTCTTCACGTCCTGCAACTCCTTCCGCAACTGCTTCGTGTCCTCGACCTTCGCGAGGATTTGTTCGGCGACCGCCTTGTTGCGGTTGAAGAAGTGCAGCAGTTCCTCGCGCACTCTGTTCACCAGCTCCGTGCGAATCTCCGTGTTGCCGAGTTTGTTCTTCGTCTGCGATTCGAAGAGCGGGTCCTGCAAGCGGATCGCGACCGCGCCGACCATGCACTCGCGCACGTCGTCGCCGTCGTAGCCTTTCTTCGAGTATTCGTTCACCGCCTTGAGCAGGCCCTCGCGGAATGCGCTCAGGTGCGTGCCGCCGTCGCTGGTGTATTGGCCGTTGACGAAGGAATAAAAGCTCTCGCCGTAGCGGCTGTTCGTGTGCGTGAAGCAGAACTCCAGCGTCTTGCTCGTGTAATGCAGCGGCGGGTAGATCGGCTCCGCGTTGTCGCCGGCCAAGTCCTCCATCACCAAGTCCAGCAGGCCGTGCCGCGAGACGAACTCCTGGCCGTTGAAGATCAGCCGCAGCCCGGTGTTGAGGTAGCTGTAGTGCCGCAGGCGCTTCTCGATGAACTCCGCCTTGAACTCGCTCTCCTTGAAGATCGCCGGGTCCGGCTCGAACTCCACGAACGTGCCGTTCGGCTCCGACGTCTTGCCGCGATTTTCCTTCTTCAACTTGCCCTGCTTGAACGCCGCCTCAGCGAACTCACCGTCGCGATGACTACGCACGGTGAAGTCCTTCGCCAGTGCGTTGACGGCCTTGGTGCCGACGCCGTTGAGGCCAACGCTGAACTGGAAGACCTCGTTGTTGTATTTCGCCCCCGTGTTGATCTGCGAAACGCAGTCCACGATTTTGCCCAGCGGAATGCCCCGGCCGAAATCGCGCACGCGCACGCGGTTGCCCGCGACGGTGATTTCGACCTGCTTGCCGAAGCCCATGATGAACTCGTCGATCGCGTTGTCGATGACCTCCTTGAGCAGAATGTAGCAGCCGTCGTCGTAATGCGCGCCGGTGCCGATGCGCCCGATATACATGCCCGTGCGCAGGCGGATGTGCTCGATGGAGGAGAGCGTCTTGACCTTGCTCTCGTCGTAGTTGTGCTTCGTTTTTTCGTCGGCCATGTTTCGCGCGGGTGACTACCGGAAAGCGCGGTGATTGCCAACTTGAAATGCCGTGCTAAAACGCGGCGTGCCCGCCACGCGCAAGTCTTCCGCCAGCCAATCCGCCCCGTCCCGCGCCCGGCAATTCGTCACCACGCGCTGGACGCAGGTGGTCGCGGCGGGCCGGGGCAGCGACTCCGCGCCCGCCCGCACGGCGCTGGAGCAGCTCTGCCGCGCTTACTGGTATCCGCTCTACGCCTACGTGCGCCGGCAAGGCCACGCGCCCCACGATGCGCAGGACCTCACGCAGGAGTTCTTCGCGCGCCTGCTGGAGCGCAACGCCCTCGGTGCGGCGGACCGCGAGCGCGGGCGTTTCCGTTCCTTCCTGCTCGTCGCGCTCAAGCACTTCCTCCGCGACGAATGGGACAAGCTCCGCGCGCAGAAACGCGGCGGCGGGCAAGCCCTCATCTCGCTCGACGCCGGCGACGCCGAGTCCCGCTACGCACTGGAGCCGGCGGACACGCTCACCGCCGACCGCATCTTCGAGCGACGCTGGGCGCTGCTGCTGCTGGACCGCGCGGTCCAGCAG
>JBJTAU010000254.1:0-4603 GCA_046090965.1 Limisphaerales bacterium
GGCGGCGGCGGTGGCGGCTGCGGTGGGGGCGGCGGCTGTGGAGGCTGCGGTGGATGATCGGGGTCGGCTACCGTCGTGCACTCGTCCCCTGGCTGAACGCCCGTCCGCCCGGAGTGGATTGCCTTGAGATCACGGCAGAGCATTTCTACGGAGAAGATGAGGGCCGCCTCGCCCAACTCGCCACTTACCCCTTGTTCGTGCACGGCCTTGGCCTGAGCCTCGGCTCGCCCGGGCCGCTCGATCAGCGCCGCCTGCAAGAGTTCGCCGGCATCGCGCAGATCGCGCAGGCGCGCTGGATCAGCGAGCACGTTGCCTTAACTCGCACGACGGAGACTGACCTTGGGCATCTTAACCCCGTCCGCCCCACCCGCGAATCCGCGCGGGTGCTGGCCGACCACGCGAGTGAATTGAGCGAGCTCTGCGGCCGGCCGCTGCTCCTGGAAAACATCACCTCGCATCTCCGACTCCTTGGCGAGTTGAGCGAGCCCGAGTTCCTTAACGAGGTGTGCGCCCGCGCGGGCTGCGGGCTGCTGTTGGATGTCACGAACCTCCACATCAACAGCCGCAACCACGGCTTTGACCCGCTGCAGTGGCTGGCCGAACTCGACGCCACCCGCATTCGCCAACTGCACAACGTCGGCTACTCGGAACGCGCTGGCCGGTTGATGGATGACCATGCGGCTCCCATCCAACCCGAACTGATCGAGCTTGCCCAGGCCGTGCTCGAACGCGCTCCCGTCGAGGCCATCATCATCGAATGGGACGACGCCTTCCCAGCCGCGGAGGGAATGGACGCTGAGGTGGCAAAACTGCTCCAGCTCGATGGACGAAATTGATTTTTCCACCGCGCTCGCGCGGTTGTTGAGCGACACCGGTCTCCGTGAGCGGTTCGCCCGTGATTCCGCGGCCGTCGCCGCACAACTCCGCGTGCAGCCACCCGACCGCGACGCGTTCGTAGCGTTGTCCACCACAGAGCTCGAAACCCAGGCGCGCATCCTCCTGCGCAAGCGCTTCAAAGCCGTGAGCTACTTGATCCCGGCGACCATGGATCGCCTCGGCCCGACGGCGTGGACTTGTTTCCTTGAACACGCACGCTGCTGCTGGCCGCAGGGTGCGAACATGGAAGTGGAGGATACGCGGCAGTTTTGCGCGCACCTCGCGGTCAAGCAGCCTGCTGCGCTCTGCCAGAGCGAACTGAACCGGCTTCGGTTCCACCTCAGCAGTCAGAGATGGGCGGTGCGCTGGGTTCGGGATCTCCGGGTGCGTGGCCAATTGCGCCGTGCCTTCCAAGTGTTCGTCCGGCAGGGACGTGGCTGGTCAGAGCATTCGGTTTTCTGGTCGCTGGGTTGAAAAGTAGCCGCCGGCTGCGCCATCGTCAGAGCCCCAGAGCGCTTCGAACGCAGTCCGCCCCGGCCACCATGTTCACCAGCTTTTGCTTTGCCGCCCAGCGCGCGGTCTGCGAGAGGCCGCAGTCCGGGGCGAAGGCGAGCCGCTCCGGCGGCGCATGCTTCAGGCAGGCGAGGATGCGCGACGCGATGTCGTCGGGCGTCTCGATGTAATAACTCTTCACATCCACGATGCCCACGGCGGCGATGTGGCGCTTGGCGATTTCGCCGATGACTTCCAGCTCCGCAAATTCCCGGCTCGCCATCTCGACGTGGATCTCGTTCACGTGCAGGTCGAGGAACGCGGGGAACATCGGCGCGTAGCGGCGCGGGCCGACGGCGTGGCCCTTGTAGGTGCCGAAGCACAGGTGCGTGGAGAGGTGGCACTTGCCCGCGACGGATTCGACGGTGCGGTTGAAGATGTTCACGAAGCGCTTCGGGTCCTCGCGGTGCGCGTAGCAGCTCATGCTTGGCTCATCCACGCAGACCTCGGTGCAGCCCGCGCGCACCAGCGCCTCCAACTCCGCGCGCATGAGCGGCAACAACGCCTCGGTCAGCTCCCAACGGTTCTTGTATTGGTCATTCGGCAGCAGCCGGCCGGAGAGCGTGTAAGGGCCGGGCACCGACGCTTTCAAGCTGACCGCTGACCGCTGACCGCTGACTGCCGCCACCCGCTTCAGCCGCTCGAAATCCTCCACCGCGCCCAGCCCACGCGGGGCGCGCAGTTCGCCGATGACCTTGTGCTTGCCGCGTTGGTCGTGCGCGGGCGGGCCGAAGCGGCGCGACGGCGCGCTCTCCAGTTCGATGCCCTCGATGAAGCCGTAGAAACTCAGGTTGAAGTCCAGCCGCGTCTGCTCGCCGTCCGTGATCACATCGAGGCCGGCATCAAGCTGGTCCTTCACCGCGATGGTGACGGCGTCCTCGATCATCTCCGCGCGGTCGGCCGCGCCGAACTGGCCGAGGTGCTGGCAGGCGAATTCCAGCCAGCCGGGGAACGGGTAGCTGCCGATGACCGTGGTGCGGAGCGGTTGTGCGTTCATAGCTTGATGAAACACGGAGGCACAGTGAGCACAGAGGAAAGGCCTTCTCTGTGTCTTTTGTGTCTCTGTGGTTGAACTTCAGTTGCCAAGGTTACGATAGAGTTCAGCCATGCGGCGCGCGTGTTCGTCGTAAGCGGCCTCGAACAATTCCGTGGCCTTGGCGCTGCCCACCAAGGCTCCGGCGGTCAGGACTTTCGGCGGATGACCGGCGGCGGTGAGGCGCGCGGCGACTTCCGCCTTCACCGCGTTCACCAGTGCGCAACCGCCGAGCGTCGAGCCCGGCGCGACCGGCGTGTCGAGGCCGGGCACGCGCACCATCGCGTCGCCGACGGGCGCGCCGGTGTCGAGCACGAGGTCGGCGAAGTCCTGGAGTTTCTTCCCGGCGGGATGCCGACTCGTGCTGGCGTCGCTGTGCGCGCGGCTGATGAGGGCGACGACTTTGACGCCGCGCCGCTGGAACTGCTCCGCCATCTCGATGGGCACGACGTTGCAGCCTGATGAAGAGGCGACGAGCGCTGAGTCCTGCTCGGACAAATCGAAGTTGCGGAGGATGCGCTCGGCGAGGCCGGGGACGTTCTCGAGGAACATCGCCTGCCGCTGGCCGTTCGCGCCGACGACCAGGTTGTGAAAGGACAGCGACAGCTCGACGATGGGATTGAAGCCGGGGAAGGAGCCGTAGCGCGGCCACATTTCTTCGACGAGGATGCGGCTGTGCCCGGAGCCGAAGAGGTGAACCATCCGGCCCGCGAGGATGGTCTGCGCGAACCAGTCGGCGGCCTGTTGGATGGCGGGTGCCTGCCGTTCCACCGTGTCGAGCAGGGCGCGGCAGCGGGCGAGGTAGTCTGAGGTCAGGTTCATCGTCGGGCTGAACTGCGGGTGGGAGTGAACCACTTCGCGTTGAGCGCGGCAATGGCGCTCCGAATGAGATTGCAGGAGACGACGTGAGGAGGTTCACGTATCTCCGGGAGAAAGTCAGAGACTCCTCACGTCGTCTCCTACGTGGGCCTACGCCACGAACACCATCACGCTCAACGGCGGGATGGTGAATTCGGCGGAGAAGGGTTGGCCGTGCATTTCGATTTCCTCGGCCTGCACGCCGCCGAGATTGCCCTGGTTGCCGCCACCATAGATGGCGGCATCGCTGTTGAGCAACTCGCGCCAGTAGCCGCCATGCGGCAGGCCGATGCGGTAGTGGGAGCGCATTTCCGGTGTGAGGTGCAACACGACGAGGAGTTGCTGGCCGCCGTCCCTGGTGCGCCGCAGGAAAGAGAAGACGCTGTGCTGATTGTCCGAGCAGTCCACCCACTGGAAGCCTTCCACGTCGTAGTCGGCCTCCCAGAGCGCGGGGTGGCTGCGGTAGAGCTGGTTGAGGTCGGCCAGGAAGCGCTGCGCGGTGGCGTGATACGGGCCCTGTTCCAGCAGCCACCAGTCCAGCGCGCTGTTCTCGCTCCATTCCTTTGACTGGCCAAACTCGCCACCCATGAAGAGCAAATGTTTGCCGGGGAACAGCCACTGGTAGCCCAGCAGCGCGCGGAGGTTCGCGAACTTCTGCCAGTCGTCGCCGGGCATCTTGCCGGCGAGCGAGCGTTTGCCGTGGACGATCTCGTCGAGCGAGAGCGGCAGGATGTAGTGTTCGGTATGGTGATACAGCATCGCGAACGTGAGGTCGTTCTGATGATAGCGGCGGTAGATGGGCTCGCGGCTGAAGTAGCGGAGCGTGTCGTGCATCCAGCCCATGTTCCACTTGAAGCTGAAGCCCAGCCCGCCCAGATACGGTGGTCGCGTCACCAGCGGCCACGCGGTGCTTTCCTCGGCGATGGTGAGGACGCCGGGCGACTCGGTGTGGACGAGGTGGTTGAACTCGCGTAGGAAATCGATCGCTTCGAGGTTTTCGCGGCCGCCGTATTTGTTTGGCACCCATTCGCCTTCCTGGCGCGAGTAGTCGAGGTAGAGCATCGAGGCTACGGCGTCCACGCGCAGGCCGTCGATGTGGAAGCGTTCGCACCAGAAGAGCGCGTTGGCCGTGAGGAAATTGCGGACCTCGTGGCGGCCGAAGTTAAAGATGAGCGTGCCCCAATCCTGATGCGCGCCCTGCCGCGGGTCTTCGTGCTCGTAAAGCGCCGAGCCGTCGAAGCGCGACAGTGCCCAGACGTCGCGAGGCAATTTCGAAGTCACCCA
>JBJTAU010000255.1:0-6383 GCA_046090965.1 Limisphaerales bacterium
CTCCAGCCTTGGTGGCGCAAGGTGGCCTATCTTGAAAAATGAAAGGCCCGCGGAGGGCGGCGGGCCTTCCTGTTTAGGGTCTGGGGCGGGCTAATCCTTACTCTTCTTGCCCTTGCCGCCACCCTTGTCGTCGTCGCCACCGCCCAAAGAATCCATCAGCTTGATGAGCGGGAGGAACATGGCGATGACGATACTGCCGACGACGACGGCGAGGAACACGATCATGATCGGTTCTAGCAGCGAGGTCATGGCGGAGACGGCGTTGTCCACCTCTTCTTCGTAGTTGTCAGCGACCTTCATCAACATTTCGGGCAGCGCGCCGG
This sequence comes from Limisphaerales bacterium, assembly GCA_046090965.1. Taxonomy (GTDB): domain Bacteria; phylum Verrucomicrobiota; class Verrucomicrobiia; order Limisphaerales; family SXTU01; genus SXTU01. The sequence continues at coordinate 324 of JBJTAU010000255.1, forward strand.
TTTGCTCGCCGACGTCCACCATGGAGACAACCATGGGGGGGAAGATCTTGGAGGACTCCAGCGGGGCAGTGATGGACTCACCCTCTTTGACGCTGTCGTGAATGGACTGGACGGCCTCGGCGAACATGATGTTGCTGGAGGTCTCGCGGACGATGTTCAGGGACTGGAGGATGGGCACGCCGGAACTGATGAGGGTGCCCAGCGTGCGGGTGAAGCGCGAGATGGCCACCTTGCTGATGACAGGGCCGAAGACGGGTATGATCAACTGAAATTTGTCGAAGGCCCGCGCCCCGAACTTGGTCCGGACGAAGAGTTTGAAGGCGGTGACGATGCCGGCGACGATGCCGGCAGTGGCGATGAAGTTGTGCTGGATGAAGCGGCTGATGTTGAGCACGAGCATGGTGAACTCGGGCAGGCCCTCATCACCGAGCATGTCCCGGAAGATTTCCTCGAACTTGGGGACGACCACGATCATCAGCAGCGCGACGATGCCGACGGCCACGGTGAGCACGGCGACGGGATAGAAGAGGGCCGCCTTGACCTTGCCTTTGATCTTCTCGGCCGTCTCCGCGAATTCCGCGAGGCGGGTGAGGGTAACTTCCAGCACGCCGCCCAACTCGCCGGCCTTCACCATGTTGACGAAGAGCTTGTTGAAGGTTTTGGGGTGCTGGGCCAGGGCCTCGGAGAAAGTGCTGCCGCTTTCGATGCCAACCGCGAGCTTGCCAAGGATTTCCTTGAGCGTCGGATCCTTTTCCTGCTTCTGCAACACGGTCAGTCCGCGCAAGAGCGGAAGGCCTGCGTCCACCAGCGTCGCGAGCTGGCGGGTGAAGTTGCAGAGGGTTTTGGTGCCGACCTTGCCGCCAAGGCCGGGAATCTTGAGGTTGATCTGAAGGACACCTTTGGGCTTGCCCTTGCCAGCCGGGCCCTTGCCGGCGGGGGCCTTGGCGTCCTTCTTGTCCTTCTCCTTGCCTTTGTCGGATTCCACGACCTTGGTCGGGAAGTAGCCCATCTCCTTGAGGCGGGTGAGGGCCTCGCTCTGGTTGGCGACTTCCAAGGTGCCCTTGGTGGGCTTGCCCTTGGCGTCCATCGCTTCATAGGTGAAGACAGGCATAGGTTCCTCCGGGGTTAGGTATAACGCACCACTTCCTCAACTGTGGTTTTCCCTTCAAAGATCAGCCGCAGGCCGTCATCGCGGATGGTGGCCATGCCCATTTCGACGGCCCGCTGGCGCATGATGACGGCGGGCGTGCGCTCATTGATCATGGTGCGGACTGGGTCGTTGATCGGGAGCAGTTCGTAAATCCCCGAACGGCCTTTGTAGCCGGTGTCGTTGCAGGTTTCGCAGCCCCGGCCGTAGTAGAAGGTTTTGTCGCCGACGGCGAAGGTGGAGAGACTCAACTGAGTGAGCTGGTTTTCGGTCGGCTCAAAGGGGGAGCGGCATTTGGGGCAGATGGTGCGCACGAGGCGCTGGGCCAGCACGCCCATGAGGGTCGAGGAGATGAGGAACGGTTCGATGCCCATGTCCACGAAGCGGGTCACGGCCCCCGGGGCGTCGTTGGTGTGGAGGGTGGAGAGCACGAAGTGGCCGGTGAGCGAGGCTTGCACGGCGATCTGCGCGGTCTCCAGATCGCGCATTTCCCCGACCATGATGATGTCCGGGTCTTGCCGGAGGAAGGCGCGCAGGGCCTTCGCGAACGTCATGCCGGTGGTCTCGTTGATGGGCACCTGCAGGATGCCTTCGATGTCGTATTCCACCGGGTCCTCGGCGGTGAGCAGTTTGGTGTCGAGGGCGTTGACCCGCCGCAGACAGGCGTAAAGGGTGGTGGTCTTGCCGCAGCCGGTGGGACCAGTGACGACGAAGATGCCGTTGGGATTCTGAATGATGCCGCCCACGTCGTTGAACACCTCGGTCCGCATGCCGAGGTTTTCCAAGTCCAAGCTTACGGAGGAGCGGTCCAGCACGCGGAGCACGACGGACTCGCCGAATTTGGTGGGCAGACAGGAGACGCGGAGGTCAATGCGCTTGCCCGCGAGGCTCATCGAGATACGCCCGTCCTGTGGCAGCCGGCGTTCCGAGATGTTCAGGTTCGCCAGCACTTTGAGGCGGGAAATGACGGGCAACGCCAAATAGCGGGGTGGCGGGGACATCTCGTAGAGGGCGCCGTCAACCCGGTAGCGGATCTTGAACTCGTCCTCAAAGGGCTCGAAGTGAATGTCGCTCGCGCGATCCTGCACGGCCTGGTAGAGGATGAGGTTGACGAAACGGATGATCGGCGTCTCGTTGGCCATGTTGGCCAGTTGGTCAGCGGAGTTCTCCTGGCCCGCCGCCGCCTGTAGTTCAGTGACGGTATCGTCGCCGGTCTGAAGCGTGCTTAGAATGTCGTCGAACGATTCCGCCTTTTCCGCGTAGTATTTCGTGAGTGCCGTCACGACGGCGTTGGGATCTGCCACCACCACTTGCAGTTCCTTGCGGACGATGAAGCCCACTTCGTCCACGATGGCCGGGTTCAACGGGTCGGCCAGCGCCACGCGCAGCGAGTTGCCGTGCAGTTCGAGCGGCAGGCATTGATACATGCGCGCGGTGGCCGGGGGGACGGCGGCGATCACGTCCGGCGGAATTTCCATTTCCTTCAGACCGGAGACAACTTCCGTTCCCAGATGTTCGGCGATGAGCGTGAGCTGGGTGTCCAGATCCATGATGCGGGCGTCCACCAAAATCTGGCCGACGGACTTGCCGCTCTTGTTGTTTTCCTGGATCACCTCCTCCAACTGGAGGTCGTCAATCATCCCGCGCTCGCGGACGAGGGCCAGCAGCGGGTCTGAGATGTTGGCGGACATGGCTATTTCTCCTTTCCGGCGGCCATTTGATCCGCCACCTCTTGTAGCTTGCCATGGATGGCTTGGGAATCAATGCAGCGGTTGATGACCGTGTCCTTGTCGATGCGGCCCTTCACATACCACTCAAGCAGCCCTTGGTCCAAGGTCTTCATGCCAAATTTGGCTCCGGTCTGCTGTTCTGAGATGAGGCGGAACGTCTTGTTGTCACGGATTAGCGCGGAGATCGAGTTGGTCATCACCATGATGTCATGGATCGCCAGCCGGCCCGGCTTGTCACTGGTCGGCACGAGAATCTGCGCGATAACGGCGACCAATGCGGTGGAGAGCTGGATGCGGACGGTTTCCTGCGCGTTGATGGGGAAGGCGTTGATGATGCGGTCAATGGTTTTGGCCGCAGAGTTCGTGTGCAACGTGCCGAAAACGACGTGGCCGGTCTCGGCGGCGGTGAGCGCGGCATCAATGGTTTCCAGGTCGCGGAGCTCACCTACGAGGATCACTTCGGGGTCCTGCCGGAGCGCGCGGCGCAGGGCCTCCGCGAAGCTAGGCACGTCAATGTGAACCTCGCGCTGCGTGATCACGGCCTTCTTGTGTTTGTGGTAGAACTCGATGGGATCCTCGACGGTGATGATGTGGGCGTGGTCGGAGGTCTCGTTGATGATGTTGACCATCGAGGCCAAGGTCGTGGACTTGCCCGAACCAGTGGGGCCGGTCACCAGAATCAGGCCGCGCGGCTTGTGAATCAGTTCGTTCACCAACGTCGGCGAGAGGCCGATCTGATCAATGGTGAGCAGGCGGGTGGGAATCTGCCGCAGCACGAGGGCGAAGTTGCCCTTCTCCTTGAAGGCGCTGACGCGGAAGCGCGCCAGTTCACCGAACGCGAAGCCAAAGTCCGCGCCGCCTTTCGTGCGGACCTGCTGGATGTTGTCCTCCGACGTGATGCTGGTCATCAACTCTTCCGTGTCCTCCGGGGCGCAGGGCGGGCCTTGGACCCGTTCCAGCACGCCGTGCGCGCGGTAGCAGGGCGGGATGCCCACACGCACATGCAAGTCGGCGGCGCCTTCGGCCACCATCATCTGCAGCAAATCGGACATCGAGTAGGTTCCCATAATGTATGTTCAGTCGGTGGTGTTCCGGAATTCGCCTAGTGGCCTCCGCCTTTCTCGTCAGCGGTCGTGGCCTTGATCACTTCGTCCGCCGTGGTCATGCCGGCAACGACCTTGCGCGCCCCGTCTTCACGGAGGCTCCGCATGCCCATCTCGCGCGCCCGCGCCCGCAACTGGACGCCCGATACCTTCTCGAAGATCATCTTGCGGACAGTGTCGTCCACGACGAAGACCTCGAACACGCCGAAGCGTCCGCGATGGCCGGTCTTGTTGCAGTTCTCGCAGCCCATGCCTTTGGAGTAGTTCGCCCCGGGCAGGTTGGGGTCCAAGCCGAGTGTCTTAAGTTCCGATTCGTTGGGCAGCGCCGGGCCAATGCACTTCTTGCAGATGCGGCGCACTAGGCGCTGGGCCATGAAGGCGCGGCTGGCTGAAGCCACCAGGAAGGGTTTAATGCCGATGTCCACGAGACGTTGCACTGCGCCCGGGGCGTCATTGGTGTGCAGTGTGGAGAAGACCAGGTGACCGGTGAGCGACGCGTTGATGGCAATGGTCGCGGTTTCCAAGTCACGAATCTCACCCAGCATGACGACGTTGGGGGCCTGGCGGAGCATCGCGCGCAGCGCGTGGGCGAAGCTCAGGCCGATGACTTCACTGACTTGCACCTGGTTGATGCCGGCCAGCACGTATTCAACGGGATCCTCCACCGTGATGATCTTGCGGTCCGGCCGGTTGATGTAGTTGAGGCAGGAGTAAAGCGTGGTCGTCTTGCCCGAGCCAGTGGGGCCGGTGACCAGAAGAATCCCGTCGGGCAGGCCGATCAGTCGCTCGAAGGTCTGCTGGTCGTCTGTCAGGAACCCCAACTCCGTCAAGCCCAGCTTCAGGCCGGACTTGTCGAGAATACGCATGCAGATGCTCTCGCCGTGCACGGTGGGCAACGAATTGACACGCAGGTCGATCGGCTTGCCCGAGATTTCAAGCTGGATGCGGCCGTCCTGCGGGATGCGCTTCTCCGCGATGGACATGGCCGACTGGATTTTCAGGCGGCTGATGATGGCGTTCTGCAGCTTCTTGGGCGGGCTGTTGACCTCCTGCAAGCAGCCGTCGATGCGGTAGCGAATGCGCAGCCGCTTCTCCAGCGGTTCGATGTGGATGTCCGAGGCGCGCGTCTTGTAGGCCTCGGCAATGATCGAGTTGACCAGCTTGATGAGCGGGGCGTCCGCTTCGGCCCCTTCCTGATCGTCCTCCAGCTTTTCTCCCGTGTCGAAGCCGAGGTCAATTTCCCCCTCGGTCATGTCCTGAATCATTCCCGCCACCGACTCTTCGGCAGTGGCGTAATGCTTGGCGATGACCTCACCCACCTGCTCCTCGGTGGCAACGCGGAATTCCAGATTATCCACCTTCAGCACGTGGCGCAGGCTGTCCATCGTGTCGAGGTCCGACGGATCGGTGATGGCGACGATGAGCGTGCCCTCGCCGAAATACACCGGCACGCACTTGTATTTGTTGGCGATGTGCCGGGGCAGGGCTTGGAGTGCGTCGTCTTTCAGTGTGAGTCCGGTGAGGTCCACCGTCTCCATGCCGAACTGGATCGCCTTGGCTTGGGTGACGTGCGCCGCACTGATGATCTGCGTCGCCAGCAGGCGATCGATGACCCCTTGGTCGGTGAACTCCCCTGACTGCACTTCCGCCCGCGCCTGGGTGACATCCTCGCTCGTCACCAAGCCCATGTCCGCGAGCGTATCTACCAGATAATCGTCTTTAACAGGCACAGCTAAAATCGGTTGAACGGCGTCTGGCGGCATACTACCGGCGGATGACTGCCTGTCAAACCCGGTGTAGTCGGAACGCCCTGAAAATAGGCGCGCTTACACCCGAACACCAATACGGAAAAAACCCGACCAACCGTCACACCTCTCCGGCGAATCCCTGTTGCCGCAACGCCTCGAACAACACCAACGCCACGCAGTTCGAGAGGTTCAACGAACGCGCCTCCGCATTGCGCATCGGGATACGCAGCCAGCTCTCGCGGTTTGCTTCCAGCAAGGCCTTCGGCAACCCCGCCGTCTCCCGCCCGAACACCAAGTAGTCCCCCACCCCAAACCGCGCCTCGTCATAACGC
>JBJTAU010000256.1:0-5274 GCA_046090965.1 Limisphaerales bacterium
CTTCGGGGCGGCCTTCGCCGCGCGACGCGTCGTCCCGGCGGAACTCCTCGCGGCGGACGCCATCCGCCGGCCGGCTTTCCTCGCGGCGGCGCTCGTCAGGGCGGAAGTCTCCACGCGGCGGGCGCTGGCCTTCGGCGGGACGCTCCTCGCGGGGGCGGTCGTCGCGCGGGCGTTCTTCACGGGCGCGTTCCTGAGCCGTGCCGGCGTCGGGCAGGGCCACGAGGGAAATCCCGCAGAGCGAGGCAAACAGCGGGCGGGAGAGGGTTGGCAGTCTCATAGGTTGTTTCAGGTGCGCTGGCTGGACTGGCCAACGCGGCTTTGTCAGTTGAACGCGCCAGCCGGGAAATAGTTCGCGCTGGCAGTGGTAGCAAAGACGCCACAGTCGGCGGGGTGTTACAAGAAAGTTCCGCGCCCGCTTGCGAGCGAAAGCCTGCGCCCTATCATTCCGTCGTGCCGGTCTTCCACGAATGTCAGCGTTGCACCGCCTGTTGCCGGTGGCCAGGGCAGGTGCGGCTAACGGAGGAGGAGATCGCCCGGCTCGCGCAGTTTCGCGGTTTGAGCGAACACGAGTTCATCGAGCGATTCACGCGGTTGCGGGCCGACCGCCGAGGCCTCGCGCTTATGGACAAGCCAAACGGCGAGTGCGTTTTCCTCGACGGCGAAAGCTGCGCGGTGCAGCCGGTGAAGCCGCAGCAATGCCGGGACTTCCCGAACTTGTGGAATTTCCCCGGCTTCGAGCAGACGTGCCGCGCAGTGCCGAAGGTGGTTGCGGAGGAGAAATACCGCCAGCTGATCGCGGCAGCGACGGGCCGGACGCTCACTCCTTCGTGATGCCGAAGGTCTGCTCGAACTCCGCCGAGAAAGCGCGCATCTGCGCGATGATCTTGTCCGGCTGCTGGGCGATGCTGTCGATCATGCGCGGGGCCAGCTCCGGCTTGCGTCGCATCAACTCCACCGCCGCCACGATGAGCGAGAGGTTGTTGTTGATGTCGTGCCGCGTGGTGGCGAGCTTCTCGTTGAGGGCCGCGATCTGATCGGGGGTGAGCGTGACGGGGGTTTGCGGCATTGCCATGCGCGCAGGATGGTAGTTTCCGGCGGCAAGGCAAGCCCGCTTGCGAGCCGCTCAGAGTTTATGGTCGCTGGGCTTCACGCCCTTCTTGTAGCCCTTGAAGGAATACATGGAAGGCTGGTAGTCACCGATGTAGTCCACGTTGGCCTTCGCCGGAACCTCAAGGCCGAGCCCCCAGAAGACTGCGTTTACCATGAGCCGACGCGTGCCTTCGCTCTGGAGGTCGGTGGCCGCGCCCATCGTGGTGGTGAAAATCTTGTTCACCTTGCCCGCGTCGTTCTTCACTTCGCGGGTCCACGCGACGGGCATCATCGGGCTGTTCACCGGCTGATCCTGCTTGTCGCTCGCGCGCTTCTTGACGTAGTCGGCGGGCGGATCGGTGGGCTTCATGCCCTTGAGCACCTGTCCGCGAAGGAGAATCTTCGCGTCGGCGGGCGGGTAGGCCTCGTAGGTATCCGAGTCCGCAAAAATCTGGCCGGTGCCCTTGAGGAGGGGATGCTGCTCTGCGCCCGGTTCGATGACGCCGAGCATGGCCTCGACCTTGTGCCGACCCCAGTGCGTGACCCACGTCTCGCCGAGCACCTGCTTGCCGAAGCCGCCCTTGTTGCCGAAGTTCCACTTCTCGTAAGGACCCTTGAGTCCGTTGAAGGCATGCGTGCTGGTGCGCAGCGCGATGAGCGGCACGCCTCGGTTCACGGCGGCCTCGAACTTCTTGTTCGCGTCGTCGTCCCAGTGGCGGAAGCGCAGCAGCATCACGATGGCGTCGGCGGAGTCGAGCGCGGCGGGATTGGAGAGGCTGCCGCCAGCGTCAGGGTTGATGAACCCCTCGGCATCCACGGAGAAGAGCACGGTGCATTTGAAGCCGTGGCGTTGGCTTAGAATTTTCGCGAGCATCGGCAGCCCCTCTTCGCTGCGATACTCCTCGTCGCCAGACAGGAAGACGATGTGCTTGCCCCTCCCGGGGCCGGGCTTGGGCTCGTAGGTAACCCAGGTCTGCTCGGCGGCGCTGGCCGTGGTGAGCGCGGTGGTGGCGAGGAGGGCGGCGAAGGTGCGGCGGGAAAGTTGTTTCATGTTCAAGTCGGGCGTTGGACGCGGGCGGGACTTTAGGGCTTCGCGCATTTCCCGCAATGCTCTTTACCCGCCGCCGCGCTCCGGCTAAATGGTCGCAGTCATGAACCCGCCGCTGCCGCCAGACATCCGCGTGGAGACGGGCCGCCACGGCGTGCGCTATGTCCTGCCGCCGCGCGAGACGGGGCCGCTCAAGTTCATGGCTGTCTTTATCATTGGCTTCGGCTGCCTCTTCGGTGGGTTCGCGCTGTTCTGGATGCTCGCCGCGCTGGGCATGACGCAGAAGGACGGCTTTCAAATCGGTGGGGTGCTCTTCGCGCTCTTTGGCGTGCCCTTTCTTGCCGCCGGGGTGGGAATCAGCGGCGTGGGCTGCTTCGCGTTGCGCGGCCGATGCGACATCGAAGTCACCCCGAACGAACTCCTCGCCCGCGAACGCGGCGGGCCGTTCTGGTGGATGCGCCGCATTCCCATCAAAGAGATTCGCCGCTTTTCGCTGGCCGCCGATGCCGTGCGCATCAACGACCAACCCGTGAAGTCCGGCCCCATGTCCGACGTGGGCTTTCTGGGTGCCGAAGTGGGCGCCACCAAGCCGCGCCTCGTCCTGCTGGGCTACCCGCGCGCGTGGACCGAAGCGCTCGCCGCGCGTTTGACAGCGGATCTCGCAGCTCAGACCGGCTCCGCGCCACTGGCGATCACCGTCACGCAAGTCGATCCGGCCACGGGGAAAAGTATCCTAGGCGGTGACCGCTTCGACCCGCCCGCTGGCACGGGCATCCGCATCATGGAGCAGGCCGGCGGCATCGTGGTGATGGTGCCGCCATCGGGCTTCAAAGGCACCGCGCGCTTCCTGCTCATCTTCTCGGCCCTCTGGCTGCTCATCTCACTGGTCGTCGGCGGAGGATTCTTCGCGGCGGCGCTCCAGGGGAAGGGAGACAAGCCGCCGTGGTTTGTGTTTGTGTTCATCGGTGGGTTCATCCTCTTCGGCCTCGTCATGCTGGCCAACGCAGTGAATCTGGCCCGTCGCAAAGCCAGCCTGCGCGCCTCCCACGCGGAGTTCATCATCGTGCAGCAATCTCCCTTCGGTGAGCGGACTTTCAAATGCGCCGGCGGCGACCTCGCCGCCATCCGCGTTGGTGATAGCGGGATGGCGATCAACGACGTGCCCGTGCAAGAACTCCAAGTGCATACCAAGCGCACCGCGAAACACGGCTTCTTCACCAACCTGACCAACGACGAGTTGCTTTGGCTCGCCACGCACCTGCGCCACGCTACTGGCGTCGGAGAAAAGCCCGGCGAGAGTCCCGAGCCGCCGAAGCTGGCGTAGGCGCTCGCCGGGTGGTCACCCAGTCCGTGAAGGCCGCGCTCCGCTTGCCTTTGCGGTGTCGCCCGCCATACTCGCCGCGCTTTTCACATGAGCACACTCAACTTCGCCATCATCGGCACCGGCGGCATCACGCTCCAAAACCATCTCCCCGGCCTCGCGCTGTGCAAGGACGTGAAAGTCCACGCGTTGTGCGACGCCAATCCCGCCACGCTCGAAACCGCGCGGCAGCAGACCGGCGCACCCGTCACCTCGACCAAGTGGGAGGACATTGTGAAGCGCGACGACGTTCACGCGCTCATCATCGCCACGCCGAACGCCTTTCATCCGCCCGTCGCCATCGCCGCCGCGCGCGCGGGCAAGCACGTGCTCTCGGAAAAGCCGCTCGCCCTCAACGCCGCCGACGCGCACGCGATGGCCGACGCAGCGGAGCAGGCGAACGTCCGGCACATGACCGCGTTCACCTATCGTTTCGTCCCGGCGATGCGTTACCTGAAACACCTCGTGGATCGCGGCGATCTCGGCACGCCGTATCATTATCGCTCGTGCCGGTTGCAGGACTGGGGCACGCGCAACGTCGGCTGGCGGCAGCAGAAGAAGCTCGCGGGCACAGGCGAGATCGGCGACATGCTCTCGCACCGCATTGACTTTGCCCACCACCTCACCGGCCCCATGACGCGGCTGGTGGCGAACCTAAAGAACCTCACGCCGATGCGCGACGGCGCACCGAACGACACCGACGACTGGGTGGCGATTCTCGCCGAGTTCAAGTGCGGCGCGAGCGGTGTGCTGGAAAGCTCGAAGCTCGCCAGCGGCACGAACGAAAGCTGGCGCAGCCCCGACCGCGTGGAATTGAACGGCAGCGCGGCCAGCTTCAGCTTCACGACCGGCAGTTGGAACGAGCTTCAGTTTGGCAAGGTCGGCGGCCCGGGCCTCAAGGCGCTGCCCATCCCGCGCGAGTTCTACACCTGGCCCGGCTCACCGCGCGATCCCGGCGTGGGCGATCCGTTGGTGAGCTTCCGTTACGATCAGGCCGTGGAGTTCGTGAACGCTATCCGCGAGCAGCGCGCGTGCAGCGTGACCTTCCACGACGGCGCGCGGATGCAGGACGTGACGGACGCCGCGCTCAAGTCAGCCGAGAGCCGGCAGTGGGTGGAGCTGTGAGCGGGGGTGGCCGGGTTTTTCATTGAGGCAACGAAGCGAACTCGCTATCACTGCCCCATCACCCGCGCCGGGGTCGGACGGGAAACGCAATTGAGCCGCCATGAAAGACATCATGCAACGCTTCAGCGTGGACAGCGCGAAGCTGGGAAGCCAGACGTATAGCATCGCCGCGCTGCTGTATTTCATCCTGCTGGGCTGCACGATCTGGAGCATCAACGTCCAGCCGTTCAACAAAAAGGAGAAGTCGTTCTGGACGCTGATCGTGATCTGCCTCGGGCCACTCGGCATCCTCATCTACCTCCCGACGGCGTGGCGCAACGCGGCCACCGGCTCGCTCTCCTTCTGGCGCAAGCCCAAGCGCGGCCGGCAGCAGTAATCCCTCCGCCGTCCGCTATTACAGCGCCTCGCCCTGGCTCGACCCGGCACTAGGCGGGCCTTGACCGGCCACCGTCGGGCTACTTCCAATGCGTGTAGAGCGTTCGCACGTCGCGGGCGTTCGCCCGGTAGATCAGGGCCGCCATCGTGCGCTTCTGCCCGTTGATGTCCACTTCCACCGCGACTTCGAACGTCGCGCTGCGCACCGAGAAGAACCGGCCGAGCACCTGCACGCCTTGCGGGCTGAACCCGGGCACACCCGCCAGCTCGCCCGGCA
>JBJTAU010000257.1:0-7448 GCA_046090965.1 Limisphaerales bacterium
TCCGGGAACCAAGCGCGGAACTCACGGACGTTCTCAGGATAGTCGACCATGCCAAAACACTACCAGCGGTGGTCGGGGGAACAATGTAAATAGCCCTAATCCGCTGATGAAACAGCCCGGCGGGAGCGTCGGACTGCACAATGCTCATCGCGCCCGTCAAACGCCAGCCTGCATCGGCGCGTTCCCGTGGTTTTACGCTCATCGAACTGCTGGTGGTCATCGCAATCATTGCCATTCTGGCCGGGTTGCTCCTGCCGGCGTTGGCCAGTGCGAAGAAAAAGGCCAAGAAGACGCTGTGCATGACGGATTTCAAGCAAGTCGGGCTGGCGGCCTCCCTCTACGCTCAGGATTACAACGGCTTCGTGGCCAATCACATTTTCTGGTGGCGGCCCATGCTCATGCCCTACATCGCGGATGCCTCCAAGCTCTACAACTGCCCCAGCTCACAGTTTCAAGTGACCCTGGCGCAGGCGCAGGACACGGTCAACACGGGCATCATGAACAACGGCTCGATTGGCAATATCTACCAGTCCACCTCGGGCTATCGGACCGCTTCGGGAAACAACGTGAACAACGGGGATGGCTACGCCTGGCCCATTGAGAGCGCCTGGGCCAGGCCAAATGAAAGCATCTACCTCGCGGACTCCGTGGCGGATGTCACCGCGGGAGCCCTCGCCAATGTGACCAACGGCGTGCCCACGTCAGAACTCACGGGCTTCGGCACCAGCCACATTCACCGCATGGCTTCGTTTGGCACGGCGGGCTTTGTGCGCTTCTTCGCCAATCGTCATCAAGGCACCGGGGCCCTGTTTCTCGACGGCCGCTATGAGCTGCTGGCGGTGCCCCCGCTCTATCTCTATCCCGAGGGGCATCCGAACAACATCTGGGACACGCAATAGCCCGGCTCACGGCGCGAGAACCACCTGGCTCTTCACCCGGTCCAAAACGAACCGCTGGCCCGGCGGCGAAACAGGCAGGCGCTTCAGCAGCTTCCCCGTCACAAATTCATTCACGTCCTTCGGAAACGGACGCCCGGAAGCCAGCCAGAATGTCAGCGCCTCGTTCAACACCCGCAGATGATCGCCGGGGGATTTGCTGTCCAGATCCTTTTCGAACGGCTTCATGGACGCGGCCGCGACCTCGGGCGCAAAGGGCGCCACCGCTCCGCCGGCTGTCACCGGGCCAGCCGCCGCCGCAGGTGCTGGCTCCGGGTTCGCCGGGCTTTCCGCCGGTGCCGGAGTGGATCGCTTGCGACACGCGGACAAGGCCAGCACGCCCACCAGCACCAAGCTCAGCCAAGGAAATTTCATGCGGGGATTTTTAACCAGCCGGCGAGCGGTGAGAAGCGGAATTGCGTCAGGGGGGAGCGCTCCCTCTCGGCGGTCGCATGCGCAAAGCGGGTGAGGACGCCCGCGCTCCGCATAATCCCACCTCAGCCCACGCTCACCACCAGCGCCGGCTTCTTCTTCCCGCCGAAGGCCAGTTCCAGCCGGTCGCCTTGCTTGCGTCCCTGCAATTGCCCGCCGAGCGGGGACTGCGGGGTGATGACCAGCACGGTCCGCTTGCCTCACACCGCCTCCGTGCCGCCCGCGCTTGGCCCGATGAAGTAGAACTCCCGCTCGGCGTTCTGCTCCAGTTCCACCAGAGCGCCCAGCCCGATCACCTCGCCCGGCGCAAACTCACGCGCTGGGGAGATTCGCCACTGAGAGGTCAAGTTCCACGAAGAGATTGTCGCCAGAGAGCAGGAGTGACTGGCCGTTGGCGATCAATTCCGCCACGGAGGTCTGCATGACCGTGAGTTGCGCTGTGGGGTCGGGTGAAGGCTTGTGGCCCCAGTTGTCGCCGGGCAGCCCGGCCTCGGGCGAAAGTCGCGCTCGGGACAGATTTTCTCGGGCATCCTTGGTGGGACGCCGCACGATATGCGTCAGTCGGCCCGCCTCTTTCGGTGCGGGCGGCAACGCGCGATAGCGGGATTCCAACTCAGCGAGCGGCAGGTGGTGCGAGGCTTCGCCGCGCGCAACTACAAGGCGTGAAAGGAGTTCATTCATGGCCAGCAAGCTGATCGTAGATTCCAGCGCGTTCACCCGCAAACCCGGAAATGGCACCCCTTGTCGCCCGGTGCTCTAGCACTTGTCGTTCACCGGTTATTGGAGCTACGTTCACCCCGTGAACACCACCTTCCGCGCCATGCCCTCCGGCATGCCCAGCCGCCGCGACTTCCTCGCGCGTTGCGGCTTGGGCCTCGGTGCGGTGAGCCTCGCGGGCCTGCTGCCATCGGCGGGCGCGGCGGAGTCGGCCAACCCGCTCGCACCGAAGGCGCCGCACTTCCGCGCGCGCGCCAAGCGCGTCATCCACTTCTTCCTCAACGGCGGGCCGTCGCACGTGGACACGTTCGACCCCAAGCCTGCGCTCGCCAAATACGCCGGCCAGCAACTGCCCAGCGAGAACCTCCTCACCGAACGCAAGACGGGCGCGGCGTTTCCCTCGCCCTTCAAGTTCCAGCGCTACGGCCAGAGCGGCCTCGAAATCAGCGAGGTTTTCTCCCGCACCGCGCAGTTCGCCGACGACATCGCGGTGGTGCGCTCGATGTATGCGCAAGTGCCGAACCACGAGCCGTCGCTCATGCTGATGAACTGCGGCGACTCCGTGCAGGCACGGCCCAGCTTCGGCTCGTGGATGCTCTACGGCCTCGGCACGGAGAACCAAAACTTGCCCGGCTTCATCGCGATGTGTCCCGGCGGCTACCCCATCAAGGACACGCAGAACTGGCAGAACGGTTTTCTCCCGGGCGTGTATCAAGGCACGTTCATTGACCCCCAGCACACGCAGTTGGAGCGCCTCATCGAGAACATCCGCAGCCCGCACGCCACCGCCGAGATGCAGAATCGCCAACTGGGTTTGCTCCGCCAGTTGAATGACGAGCACAAAGCCGCCCGCGCGAACGACTCGCGGCTCGACGCCCGCATCCAGTCCTTTGAACTCGCCTTCCGCATGCAGATGGAGGCGAGCGACGCGTTTGACCTGAGCCGGGAACCGGAGCATCTCCGCGCGCTTTATGGCGAGCACGTCCACGGACGGCAAACGCTCATCGCGCGGCGACTGCTGGAACGCGGCGTGCGCTTCGTGCAACTCTGGCACGGCGCGGGCCAGCCGTGGGACAACCACGACAACATCGAAGGCAACGTCCGCAAGCTCGCCGCCCAGATTGACCAACCCATCGCCGCGCTCATCGCGGACCTGAAGCAGCGCGGGCTCTTCGAGGACACGCTCATCCTCTGGGGCGGCGAGTTCGGCCGCTCGCCGACGTTGGAAGTGACCGACGCCGGCAAATCGAAGCTCGGCCGCGTCCACAACCACTACGGCTTCAGCGTGTGGATGGCGGGCGGCGGCATCCGCGGCGGCAGCGTCCACGGTGCGACCGACGACTTCGGCTTCGCCGCCGTGCAAGACCGCGCGTCCGTCCACGACCTGCACGCCACGATGCTGGACCGCCTTGGCTTCGACCACGAGCGCCTCACCTACCGCTACGCCGGCCGCGACTTCCGCCTGACAGACGTGCACGGGCAGGTGATGAAGGAAATCTTGGCGTAGCTCGGCAACCTGCCTTCAAGGATCCCACAGCCAGCGCGGGTCGGGATTGGCGAGGCTGGAAACTCCGTTGGTCCAAAACTGCAAGCCCACCTTGCTGGCCTTCATGCTCTCGGCGTGACCGTCCACGAAAACTGTCATCGCCTGGCCGCCGTGGCGGTTCAAGACTCGCGTTTCGTCGTTGGGAGCCATGTAGAGTCCGTCGTTGGGCGTGCGGAAGTGAACCCATGAGACGGGACGGCCAATCCACTGGTCGGGGTCGGTCTGGGTCGGGTTGGTGATGTGCTGGGAATCAGCGAAGTGGATGGTCGTCGCCGGCTGGGCCACGCGCGCGTAGCGCATCGTGTTGAAGGCGAGGTTCAGGTTTATGCCGAGGTTTAACCGCACGTTCGGAGGATTGCCCGGGCAGTCGTAGAGGTTCGTGGCCATCGTGTAGGGCAACATGAGGTCCGGCCAGCCCTTGCTGCTATTGCCGTTGACCCCGCCGCTGACCACCGGGCCGGTCTGCACCGGGCTGTAAAGAATCCCGTAGGGCAGCATTTGGTCATCCCAGTCATCCGAGTAGAGGCGCGCCGCAAGGCTGAGCTGCTTGACTTGATTGAGGCACTTCGTGCCCTTCGCCTTGGCCTTGGCCTTGCTCAACGCGGGAAGCAGCATGCCCGCCAGAATCGCGATGATGGCGATTACGACGAGCAGTTCAATGAGGGTGAAGGCGGAACCTGCCCGGTGCCGGAGAGAACGGATGCGATGGCTCATGGGGCGAAATCGGAAGAGTGATGCTCGCGCAACGTAGAAGGCCACCGCCTGGTTGGCAATGGTCACTTCGCCGGCCCGCCCGGCTGGAGCGTCACCAGGCCCGAGCCGCGATCCATGACATAGGTGAACCCCGGCGGCGGCGGCGGAATCCGCGCGATCACTTTGTCGGTGACCAGTTCGTTCAGATCGTTGGGCCTGCGGCCCTTGGTCTGCTGGAAGTTGCGGACACCTTCGTTCAAGTAGCCGAGGTTGTTTTCAGAGCTGCCGAATTCGGGCGGTGGCGGCGGCCCGGAGGGAGCCGGGGAGTCGCGCTGCTTACATCCACCAGCAACTAGCAATACGCTGCCCAGCAGCAGGTCAAACGGGCGAGTGATCATGCGCGAAAGTTGTCTGGCCACGTCGCAATTGGAAGCCGCAAGTTCGCCAAGGCGATGTCCCTGTCGAAGCGCAGCCGACGCCGAGCCGTGTGGAAGCCCGCCGCAGGGACTGCGGCTTTCCTTGAGTTCACCGGCGGTTTCGCTACAAACGCGCGGTCACGGCGAAGATGAATCCCTGCATTTCGAAGTTCTTGTTCCTGGCCGCACTGTCCTCAGCCATTGCGCTGCCGCTCCGCGCTCAAACCGTGAAGACCGAGCCGGGGCTCGTGCTGACTTACGCGGTCGGGACGGCGGCCGACACGGTGTCCGCGCCGAACGCGTGGCTTTATGTGCCCGGGGGCAAGCCACCAACGCCGTTCCTGCCAGCGGGGAAGTTCACGGCGACGTTCAGCGGGTTCATCACGGTGGATTTGCGCGGGGACTTTCTGTTCAAGGCGGAGGCCCGCGGCGCGGTGAAGGTCGAGCTGGGCACGAACACGATCCTCGAGTTCACCGGCGACGGCACCAAGGCGAGCGAACCGACCAAGGCCCTCCGCCTCAACACGGGCAACAACGCGCTGAAGGTCAAGTTCAACAGCCCGGCGAGTGGTGACGCAATGCTGCGGTTGCTGTGGTCGGAGAAAGGGTCGCTTTGGGAACCGGTCCATCCAGGCATGGTGAACCGCGCGGTGGGCCACGAGGCGTTGGCGAAGCAAAACCAACTGCGGCTCGGGCGCGAGACGTTCTTCGAGGGGCGCTGCGCGAAGTGCCATCAAGTTTGGGGCAGCGGCGCACCGGAGCTGGCGATGGACGCGCCGAGCTTCGAGGGCATCGGGTCGCGCCGGCACTTCGGCTGGATGGCGCAGTGGATTCTGAACCCGAAAGCGCAGCGCGCGAGCGCGACGATGCCGCGCCTGCTGCACGGGCCGACCGCGCAGGCGGATGCCGAGGCCATCGCGGCCTTCCTCGCCACGCAGACGGGCGACGCGCCGCAGGGCGAGCTCGCGAAGGACGAGGAAGGCATTGAGGCGGCCAAGATGCTCGTGGAGAAGCTGCATTGCACCGGCTGCCACAACGTGCCCGACATCGGCGAGACCGATGAGAAGAAGCTGAACCTCACGCACGTGAACGCGAAGTTCCCGCCCGCCGCGTTGTTCGCGTTTCTCAAGAACCCCGGCGCGCACTACGGGTGGACGCGGATGCCGAACTTCAAGCTGACGGATACGGAGGCGCAGCGGCTCGGCGGCTTCCTCGCGTCCATCGCGCCGATGGCGAAGCAGCCCGGCGCGCCCACAGACGCGGCGGTCATCGCGCGCGGCAAGTCGCTGGTGCAGACGACCGGCTGCATCAACTGCCACTCGCTCAAGCTCGACAACCAGCACAAGGCCAAGCCGCTCACCGAGTTGGCCGCGGCGAAGTGGACCGGCGGCTGCCTCGCGGAACCCCCCGCCGGCAAGGCCCCGCACTTCGCGTTCACAAAGACCGAGCGCGAGTCGTTGCAGGCGTTCGCCGCAACGGACCGCACTTCACTCAAGCGGCACGTGCCAGTGGAGTTCGCTGACAGGCAGGCGCGCAACTTGAATTGCACGAGTTGTCACGGGCAGTTGGAAGGATTCAGCAGCTACGAGAAACTCGGCGGCAAGCTCAAGCCGGAGTGGATGGCGGACTTCATCGCGGGCACCACGAAATACAAGCCGCGCCACTGGCTCGCGCACCGGATGCCGGCCTGCCCGACGTATGCCGCAGACTTCTCGACCGGTCTGGCCATGACGCACGGCTTCCCGCCCGTCACGCCGCCCGAGCCGCCGGTGGACACGGAGCTCGCCAAGGTCGGGCAGAAGCTCATCGGCGTGGACGGGGGCTTCTCGTGCATCTCGTGCCACTCGGTGGGTGCGGTGAAGGCCACGCAGGTCTTTGAGAGCGAAGGCGTCAACTTCGCGTATCCGGCCGCGCGCCTGCAACGTGCCTACTATGACCGCTGGATGCGCAATCCGCTGCGCATCGAGCCGCAGACGAAGATGCCGGTCTATTTTCAAGAGGACGGTTCAAGTCCACTGCCTGACGTGCTCGGCGGCGACACGGTGAAGCAGCTCGACGCCTTCTGGCAGTTCTTCCGACTGGGCGACAAAGTCACGCCCCCCGGAACCCCGTGAGCCGCATCGCCGCTTTCGCGAGCGCTTGCCTGCGGCGAGGCGATGACGGTTCACTGACCTTGTGCGCTCCATCCAAACGCTCATAACTTGGTTCACCTGCCTCGCGGCCCACGCCTTTGCCGTGGGTGCTGCGGAGAGGCCCAACATCCTGCTCATCCTCGCCGACGACCTCGGCTACGGCGATGTGCGCTGTTACAACGACCAGTCGAAGGTCGCCACGCCGCATCTCGACCGGCTGGCGCGCGAGGGGATGCGCTTTACGGACGCACACAGCCCGGCGACGGTTTGCACGCCGACGCGCTACAGTCTGATGACGGGGCAGATGGCCTTTCGCGTGCCGAATGGCGGCGCGGTGTTTCAAGGCTTGGGTGGGCCTTCCTTGATTGCGCCGGGGCGGCTCACGCTTCCGGCGATGTTGAAGCAACAAGGCTATGCCACCGCAGCGGTCGGCAAATGGCACGTTGGCCTGACGTTTCGCGACCAGAAGGGAGAGGCAATTCACAGCGGCAAACTGGAGGACTTGAAGCGCGTGGATTTCTCCCGCCGCATCGAAGGCGGGCCGGTGGACCACGGCTTCGAGCGCTTCTTCGGAACC
>JBJTAU010000258.1:0-3146 GCA_046090965.1 Limisphaerales bacterium
CAACTCGCCTACGTCATCGTCACGCCCTATACCCTCGCCAAGTCCCGCACCGGCGGCATCTTGGCGCGCCTCATCAGCCGCACGGGGCTGGAGCTCGTGGCCGCCCGCATGTTTGGCGCCAGCCAGCAGCTCCTGGAGGAATACTCCAAGGTCATCATCTCCGCCGCCGATCCGCAGGATCGCAAGGTCCAGCAGCTCATTCACGACTACATCGTCCACGAGCTGGGCCCCGACCCGAAGACCGGCCGCCGCCGTCGCGCGATGATGCTGCTTTTCCGCGGCGAGGACGCCGTGCGCAAGGTCCGCTCTGTCGTCGGCAACATCAGCCACGCCAGCCGCAGCGGCGAAAGCATCCGCGACACCTTCGGCGACTACGTCGTGGACGAGCGCGACCAGGTCCGGTACTTCGAGCCAGCCGTGCTCGCGGCACCCAACCCCGAGGAAGCCGCCGTGAAGCTCAAGCTCTGGGCGCGTTACTCGGACGCAGACGGCGGTGTGCTTAACGACTGCGTTGAACATCCCCCCGGCGCGCCCGTCGAGCGCACCTTGGTCCTCATCAAGCCGGACAACTTCCGCTTTGCCACCGGCCGGCCCGGCAACGTCATTGACTTCTTCTCCCGCACCGGCCTTTACATCGTCGGCATCCGCGTGCTGCACATGAGCACCGCGCAAGCGATGGAGTTCTACGGACCCGTGAAGGACTTTCTTCGCAGCAAGCTCAAGTCTGTCATCGCCGCCAAGGCCAAGGCCGTCCTCGAAAAAGACCCCAGTATCGGCTTCCCCATTTCCGCCGCCGCCGAGGCCCAACTCGGTGAAGTGCTCGGCCCCGTTTTCGGCGATAACCAGTTCGACAACATCGTCCGCTTCATGTGCGGCCGTGCCGAGTCCGAGTGCCCGAAGGATCAGCTGGCGGAGCCGGGCACCGAGAAGTGCATCGCCCTGGTCTATGAAGGCCCGAATGCCGTCGCCAAGATCCGCGAGGTGCTCGGCCCTACCGACCCCGCCAAGGCCCCGCCCGGCTCCATCCGCCGCGAGTTCGGCTCGAACATCATGGTCAACGCCGCGCACGCCAGCGACGCCGTGGAGAATGCCCAGCGCGAGCTAGGCATCGTCAAGGTCGAGGCCAACGACTTCAAACGCTTCGTCGAGCAGTTCTACGGCGGCCTGTAAGCAAAGCGCCGCATCGTTGGTGCTTCTGGAACACGTCTTCGCGTGCCGCTTGGACACTTGCTCACCATGCGCTACGCTGCTGCCATGAAATCTGCACTCATCCTCGCCCTCGCCGCGCTCACGCAATTCGCCGCTGCCCAGTCGAAGCCCCTCGCCGACATCCCGCTCAAAGACCTCGCCGGCAAGGACACTTCGCTGAAGCCCTACGCCGGCAAGGTGCTGCTCATCGTCAACGTCGCTTCGCAGTGCGGAGCCACGCCGCAATATGCCGGCCTCCAGGCGCTGCATGACAAATACAGTGCGAGTGGCCTCGTCGTGCTCGGCTTCCCGTGCAACGACTTCGGCGGGCAAGAGCCGGGCACCGCCGCCGAGATCCGGCAGTTCTGCACCGCGAACTACAAGGTGACCTTCCCGCTGTTCGCCAAGGTCGGCGTCGCCGAGGGTTCCGCGCAGCACCCGCTCTTCGCCGCGCTCACGGGCAAAGGCTCGCCGGTGCCCGGCCCGGTGACGTGGAACTTCGCCAAGTTCGTCGTCGGCCGCGACGGCAAGCTCGCCGCGCGCTTCGACACCGGCACCGAGCCAGACGACGCCGCGCTAGTGAAGGCCATAGAGAAGTCTCTGGCGGCGAAGTGAGCGCCCGCTTGCGCCCGTTGCTCGCCCGCGTTAAGAAGGCCCGGCGCTGGCTCGTGCCCCTGCTGGGCCTGCTGGTCATCGCCCTGATGCTTTACCGTTTCGAGCACAGCCAAGTCTATCATCCGACCCGCGACGCGGAATACACGCCCGACGACGTGGGCCGCCCCGCCGAGGAAGTCTGGCTCACCGCGCCGGACGGCGTCCGGCTCCACGCGTGGTTCTTCGCCGCCGACCAGACTTCGCCCCGCGCGCGCTTCGTGATGCTCTTCTGCCACGGCAACGGCGGCAACCTCACCTCCCGCCCCGGCTACTACCGCGCCATCCTCGAGACCGACGTGAACCTCCTGACCTTCGACTATCGCGGCTACGGCCGCAGTGACGGCGAGCCAAGCGAGCACGGCACCTACGCGGACGCGCAGGCCGCTTATCACTGGCTGCGCACCCGTGGCTTCGCACCGGAACATATCCTCGTCTGGGGCGAATCGCTCGGCGGCGGCATTGCCAGTCACCTCGCCGCCACGCTGCCGTTGGGCGGGCTCGTGTTGCAAAGTTCCTTCACCAGCGTCCCTGACATCGGCGCGGAAATGTTCCCGTGGCTCCCGGTGCGCCTCCTCAGCCGCATCAGCTACGACACGCACAGCCGCCTGCCGCGCATCACCTGTCCCGTCGTCGTCATGCACAGCCGCGCGGACTCGACGATTCGCTTCAGCCACGGCGAACGGAACTTCGCCGCCGCGCGCGAGCCGAAGGCGTTCATCGAACTGGACGGCGAGCACAACGACTCGCTGCGCGCCAACCGCCCCGCTTACGTCGCGGGTGCGGAGAAGCTCGTGCAACTCGCAGAGGCGGCCACCGCCCCGGCAGCCAAGTGAAGACGGCTCTTTCCCAACTCGGCCAGCGCACCGCGCCGCCAGCCATTTCGTGGCTGATGAGCCTCACCCTCGCGCACCCCAAGCTCATCTCGCTCGCCGCCGGCTTCACGGACAACGCGTCGCTCCCCGTGGACGAAGCCCGTGCGCTGCTCGATGAAATTCTCGCCGCCCCGCGCACCGGCCAGCCCGCGCTGCAATACGGTTCCACCGCCGGAGATCCGCTGCTGCGCGAGCTGACCGCGAAGCGCCAGTCCGACATCGACGCGCGCGTCTCCTCCCTCTCCCCCCCCGGGGGAGAGGGCCGGGGTGAGGCGGCACGGCGGCGAATTGCAAACGGGCATTCTGCCAATCAGACGTCTCCCCCTCACCCTAACCCTCTCCCCCGGTGGGGGAGAGGGAGGAGACACGCGCGTCGAGTTCGGAAAGGCGCTTCGCGGTCAGCTCGCGCAGCAGCGGATCTCCGGCGGTGGA
>JBJTAU010000259.1:0-9410 GCA_046090965.1 Limisphaerales bacterium
GGCTTCGAGATCAAGCCGCAGATTGGCCTTGAGCTTGGCCTTGTCCGGCCCGTGGCATTGGAAGCAGGTGTCGGACAGGATGGGGCGGATGTCGCGGTTGAACTCGATCTGTGCGGGTATCTGCGGCCCGGCGGCCCGGACGGACAAGACGAATGGCAGCAACCAAAGGAGGGCGACGAGCCGGTTCATCGTCGGGGCGAGGCTGGCTGCTTCGCCTGCCTGGGTGACAGCCGTTGGAGCATGAAGTGCGAGAGATGGCTCAGGTGGCTGATATTCACTCGCGCCCAGCACAGGTGAAGATCCAGCGCACCGACCGCTCATCGGGAGTTCCCCGACGACTCTTCCGCCAGCGCCCGAATTGCCTGGCGCTTCACTGCGTAGCGCTTCACCAGTTCGTCCGTGATGACGCCGATCAGGATCACCGTGCCGATAATGGCGAACTCGATGTTGCTGTGGTTGGTGACGAGCGTCACCACGTTCCGCAGCACGAGGATCAGCGCGGTGCCGATGATGACGCCGAGGATCGAACCTTCGCCGCCGCGCAAGCTGCATCCGCCCAGCACGGCGGCCGCGATGGCGTAGAGTTCGTAGAAATTTCCGAAATCCACCGGCTGCGCGGAGTTCACATCCAGCACGAAGAGCACGCCGCCCAAGCCTGCGAGCGACGAGCAGATCACGTAGGCCAGCAGGATCATCGCACCGGTGTTGATGCCGCTGTAGCGCGCGGCGTCTTCGTTGCGGCCCAACGCGAGCAGGTAACGGCCGTAGATGGTGCGGTTGAGGAAAATCGCCGCGAGCACCGCCACGATGACCAGCACGACCCACGGCGCGGGGATTTCAAAGCCTTGCACGAACGGCACGGGAATCTTGCCCGTCGCGAGCACGCGCAAATCCTTGAAGTCGCCGCCGAAGCCGACGGTTTGATCCTTCGTGAACCCGCGCGTGAGTCCGCGATACAGCATCAGCCCGCACAGCGTCACGATGAACGGCTGCAACCGCAGCCGCGTGATGAGCAGCCCGTGCACGAGTCCGATGCCCACCGAGACGACCACGACCGCCAGCAAAGCGGCGGGCAGCGACCACTTCTGCACCGTGAGCAGCCACGGCAGCCCACAGCCCACGAGACAGACCACCGAGCCGATGGAAAGATCAATGCCGCCGGTCACGATGACGAAGCACACGCCGATGCCCAGCACGCTGAAGAGCGCCGTGCGCCGGATCAAGTTCTCCACGTTGTAGCCGGAGCGGAAGCTCTCGCTCGCCAGCGCGGCGAACACGCACACGGCCACGAGCAGCGCAAAAATGCCGAGGAGTTTTTTCATGCAGCAGCAGTCAATTCAGCGCCGGTCGCGAGGTGCATCACGGCTTCCTCGCTAAGTTGTTCGCGGCGCAGTTCGCCGGTGAGGCGGCCTTCGTGCATCACCAGCACGCGGTCGCTCAAGCCGAGGATCTCCTCCATTTCGCTGGAGACGAAGAGGATCGCCACGCCCTGGCGCGCGAGGTCTTCCATCAGCTTGTAAATCTCCTGCTTCGCGCCGACATCGATGCCGCGCGTCGGCTCGTCGAGGAACAGCACGCGCGGCTGGATCGCGAGCCACTTGCCCAGCACGACCTTCTGCTGGTTGCCGCCGGAGAGGAACTGCACCACCTGCCGGTCGTTCGGCGTCTTGATGCGCATTGCCGCCGTCATCTCCGCGCTCACGGCCAGCTCGCGTGCCTCGTTCAGGAAGCCCATCCGCTGATCGCGCCGCACGCTCGCAAGGCTCAAGTTCTCGCGCACCGGCATCGCCAGCACGACGCCTTGCTGTTTGCGGTCTTCCGGCACGAGCGCCAAGCCCGCCGCAATCGCCTCTTCCGGCGAGTTCAACGCAACGTCTTTCCCCGCGACGCGAATGGTCCCGCCCAGCGCGGGCGTGACGCCGAACAACGAGAGCAACACTTCCGTCCGCCCCGCGCCGACGAGGCCCGCCAGGCCAACGATCTCGCCCGCGCGAACTTGGAAACTCACCTCGTGCGCGGGATGCGCGGGCGTGCGCAGCCGCTGCACGTCGAGCCGCACTTCGCCCGGCGTGTGCGGCGTGTGCGCGTAGAATTGCGAGAGGTCGCGGCCTACCATCAACTTCACCATCGCGGCGTGGTTGATCTCCTCGCGCGCCAGTTCGCCGCTGTTCTCGCCGTCGCGTAGGACCACGACGCGGTCGGCGAGCCGCTTCACTTCGCCGAGCCGGTGCGAGATGTAAACGATGCTCACGCCGCGCGCGCGGAGGTCTTGAATGACCTTGAACAAATTCTCCGCCTCGCGCGCCGAGAGGCTCGACGTCGGCTCGTCCATGATGAGCACGCGGGCATTGGTGGAGAGGGCCTTCGCGATTTCCACCAACTGCTGCTGGCCGATGGCGAGTGTGCTGACCAGCGTGTCGGGCTTCACATCCAGCCCGACGGCGTCGAGGAACTGCTTCGCCTCGCGGTGCGTGCGCGCGGTGTCAATCCACCCGAAGCGGCGCGGCTCGCGACCGAGGAAGATGTTCGCCGCCACGTCCAGATTATCCGCCAGGTTCAACTCCTGGTGGATGAGCGCGATGCCGTGGGCGAGCGCGTCATGGACGGAGCGGATGGCCACCGGCCGGTCTTCGAGCAGGATTTCGCCGGCGTCGGCGGTCTGCACGCCGGCGAGGATTTTCATGAGCGTGCTCTTGCCCGCGCCATTCTCGCCGATGACCGCGAGCACCTCGCCGCGCTCGACGGTCAGGCTCATGCCCTTGAGCGCCCGCACGCCCGGGAAGGACTTGGTCAGCGAGCGAGCTTCGAGCAGGGACATTGGAATTGCGAATTTGGAATTGCGAATGGCGAATCAGGCTACGTGCGCAGCGGCGCATCTGGCCGCCGATTCTTCATTCGCAATTCGCCCTTCGCCATTCCCATCACTTCCCTCCCACCTTCGCCTTCAGGTCCGTCCAGAACTCATCCACGTTGTCCTTCCGAATCTGCCGGGCCGGGATGTCGATGAACTTGCTCGCAGGCACCACGGCGGTGTTGCCCTTCAGGATTTCGTTCAACACCTCGACGGACTTGTAGCCATACATGTAGGGGTTCTGCACCACGGTGCCGTGGACGGTGCCTTTCTGAATGCCGTCGAGCGTGGCGTCCGCTTCGTCGAAGGCGATGACCTTCACCTTGTTCAACTTTCCAGCCTGCGTGAGCGCTTCGAGCATGAGCGGCGGGTTGTAGGCGAAGAGGCCGACCATGCCGCCGAGGTCGGGATACTTCGCGAGCGCGTCTTCGGCGTTGGCTTTGCCGCGCGCCATGTCGAACTGGTCCGTGAGCGTGCCCAGGATTTTGAAGCCGTTGCCTTCCAGAATTTTTCCCGGCTCATCGTAGTTGGACGCGTTTTCCGGGCGGCCAAGGATTGCGTCAATCGTGCCCTGGCGACGGCGCTTGGCGTTGTCCTGCTCCAGTCGGCCGATGAAGATCATCACCGTGCCGCCCTTGGGCATGGCCTCGCGCACGAGGTCGCCGCACAGACGGCCGGCCTTGTAGTTGTCCATGCCGATGTAAACGAGGCGGTCGGCGTTGGGCGCGTCGGAGTCGTGGGTGATGAGCTTGGCGCGCTTGGCGGCGGTGTTGAGGAGGTCGGTCTGGTTCGCCGGGTCAATCGGGCTGACGGCGATGCCATCCACGCCCTTGGTGAGCAGGTCCTCTATCATGCGCTTCTGGTCGCCGATGCCCTCGACGGGCATGAGCGTCTGCGCATCCACGCCGAGCTTCTCACCAGCGGTCTTCACGCCCGCAGCGGCGATGGTCCAGAACGACGCGACGCCGTTGGAGACGAAGGCGATTTTCTGTTTCTTGCCGGCGGGCGCGGGTTTGGTGGCGTCGCCCGGTTTGGGCGCAGGCGGCGCGTCAGCGGGCTTGTTGCACGCAGTGAGGCCGAGCAAGAGCGCGGCGACGGTGGGGAGGGTGAGGAGGATGCGTTTGTTCATGGGAAAGGGTTCTGTGAAACCACGGAATTAACAGAAACCAAACCAAACCGTCTTCGTGGAATACCAATCTTTCAGAATCGTTGAGCGAGGCTGCTCAATTGACAAATGCTTGGCGTTAAAACCCAAAGCGTCAGCCGCAGCGTCATACCAACGTCCGTCCTCGACTTGAGGGATACTCAAGGCCACGCCCGCTGAACTGGCTCTTCGGATTCGGCCACCGCAACTATCCAGCAGCGGCGTAGCTATCACAGAAAACTCATCGAACCGCTCCATCGTTTGAGCACTGTAGAACCCGGTGAACTTCACGAGGTCCAACACGGCTAGTTGATTCTGCGTGCGAATCTCCCAGACCTCCATCCAGCAATGCTCTCTGGGAAGGTCACCGAACTGCTCGACGCAAAGAGGCGCTTCCTCTGCGCCCCACGCGCGTCCACCTCGTATGTCGGTTGGCAGTAAATGGCAGCCACCAGTCCACGCTTGGTCGAAGTGCGTCTGGGCGAACTTCACTGGTTCATCGGTGAGTCGAAACTCCTTCACGTTGACGGTGATTTCTTGTTCAGTCTTTGGGCTTGGATACACGCGCTGCACGTAGGGCATTTGAAATATGGAGCGCACTTTCTTATTAACACACCGTCAGCCCGCCATTCACATGCAGCGTCTGCCCGGTGACGAAGGACGACGCCTCGCTCGCGAGGAAGACCACCGAACCGTCGAGGTCGGCGGGGATGCCCCAGCGGTTCACGGGGATGAGCGCGCGGTAGCCGTCCTTGAGCGCCTGCGGGTCCTGCTCGTGGCGCTCCACGGGAATCCAGCCGGGCGCAATCATGTTCACCGTGATGCCGTGCGGGGCCAGCTCGCCCGCGAGGCTG
This sequence comes from Limisphaerales bacterium, assembly GCA_046090965.1. GTDB lineage: Bacteria > Verrucomicrobiota > Verrucomicrobiia > Limisphaerales > SXTU01 > SXTU01. The sequence goes on from JBJTAU010000259.1 coordinate 4,850, forward strand.
CGATGAAAGCCGTTCTGCCCGCCCTTGGCCGCGACGTAGGCCGTGAAGTTAGGCACGCCGCGCGCGACGACCTCGGAGCCGATGTTGATGATGCGGCCCCAGCGCCGCGCCTTCCTGTGCGGCAGGCACGCGCGCGTGAGGAGAAAGGGACTCTTGATGAAGAAATCAATCATGCGCTGGTAGAACGCCCAGTCGTAGTCCTCGATGGGCTTCTGCGGCTGGTCGCAGGTGGCGTTGATGACGACGATGTCCACCGGGCCAAGCTGCTTCGTGATGGCGCGGTGCATCTTGGCAACGGCAGCATCGTCGGTCACGTCGGCCTTGAAGAGCGCGCCGGTGAGGCCTAGCGCCTGGAATTCTGCGAAGGATTTTTCCGCGCGCTTGGTGTTGTTCGCGTAGTTCAGCGCGACCTTCGCGCCCGCCTTGCCGAGCGCGATGGCCATGGCCTTGCCGAGGCCCGTGCTGCTGCCGGTGACGAGCGCGACGCGGCCCGCGAGGGAGAAGAGGTCGGCGGAAGAGTCAGGCTTGGCCATGCGAGGTCAGTTCGGTTGAGTAGTGCGACGCGCGGAGTGTGCGGGGATTGACGCAAGCCGTCAACGGACGTGCGAAGGGAAAAGGCGGGGAATACCACGTTGGGTTCAGCTCAGGATCGCCTTCAACACCTCGCCGTGCACGTCCGTGAGGCGGATGTCGCGGCCGCTGAAGCGGAAGGTGAGGTGCTCGTGGTGGATGCCCAGCAGATGCAGCATCGTCGCGTGGAGGTCGTGGATGGCGACCTTGTCTTCCACGGCCTTATAGCCGTAGTCGTCGGTCGCTCCGTAAATGGTGCCACCCTTCACACCGCCGCCCGCCAGCCACATCGTGAAGCCGAAGGGGTTGTGGTCGCGGCCATTCGTGCCCTGCGCGAACGGCGTGCGACCGAACTCGCCGCCCCAGACCACGAGCGTCGAGTCGAGCAAGCCACGGCCCTTCAAGTCGCGCAGCAGGCCGGCGATGGGCTGGTCCACGGCCCGGGAATTTGTCTCGTGACCGTCGCGCAAGTTGCTGTGCTGCTCCCAGCGGTCGCCCGCACCGTCGGGGCAGGGCAGCTCGATGAAGCGCACGCCGCGCTCGACGAGCCGGCGCGCGAGCAGGCATTGCTCGGCGAAGACCGCGGTCATGCGGTTGGGCGAGCCGATGCCATACATCCGGCGGGTTGCCTCGGACTCGCCGCGCACGTCCATCAGCTCGGGCACAGCGGCTTGCATCCGGTAAGCCAGTTCGTAGTTCGCGATGGCGCTCTCCAACGCGTCGTGCGGACCGAAGCGGGCCACGACGCCTGCGTCGAGCCGGCGCAGGAGCGCGAGCTTGGCGTCCTGCTGTTCGGGCTTCGCCTCGGTGGGAATGACGTTGGCCACCGGGTTCGCGCCGGGTTTGAAGACGGAGCCTTGATAGGTCGCGGGCAGGAAGCCGCTGTTGAAGTTGTCGAGGCCGCCAGGCGGAATGAGACCGCCGTTGAGCACGACGAAGCCCGGCAGATCGGCGTTCTCGCTGCCCAAGCCATAGCCCGCCCACGCGCCCATGCTGGGCCGGCCTTGCACGCCGCTGCCGGTGTGGAGGAATTAATTCGCGTTCGTGTGCTCGGAGAAGTTGCTCGTCATCGAGCGCACCACGGCGAGGTCGTCCACGCACTGCGCGACGTGCGGGAAGAGACTGCTGGCGGGAATGCCGCTCTGGCCGTGCGGTTGAAATTCCCAGAGCGAGCCGAGTGTGCTGCCAGTGTTGTTGAACTGCGTCGGCTCCATCTTCATCCCGAACGGCTTGCCGTGTTCGGCGGTGAGGCGCGGCTTCGGATCGAAGGTGTCCACCTGCGAAGGCCCGCCGTCCATGGAGAGGAAGATGACCGAGCGGGCGCGGGGCGAGGGGTGTGGCGTGCGCGGGGCGAGGGAATTGGCCGTGCTGCCAAGAGCCTTGTCCGCAAGCAGCGACGTGAGGGCCAGTGCGCCGAAGCCGTTGGCGCAGCGGGCGAGCGCGGCGCGGCGGGAAAGTAGCTGGGGTTGGAATCTGCCGCAATGCGCCATGGCTAGTTGAGGTAGATGAACTCCTTCACGTTGAACAGCACGTGCCCGAGGTCGGCCCAGACGCGGGCGTCGGCGGGCGCGGACCCGAGGCGCTCCGCCTGTGCGCTGACGAAGGCCAGCGCGTCCTGCAATTCAGTCTCGCTCGGCGGGCGACTGAAGGCGGCGAGATACATCTGGCGCACGCGCTCGGCGGGTTCGCTCACGGATGCGAGGCGTTTCGCCCAGACGCGGGTTTGCTCCACGATGAACGGGTCGTTCATCAGGATGAGCGCCTGTGCCGGGACGTTCGAGACGTTGCGGCGCCCCATCGTGGTGAAGGGAATGGGCATGTCGAACGCCAGCATCATCGGCGGGAGGAAATTCCGGCGCACCGAGATGTAGAGACTGCGGCGGCCTTCGCCGTCCAGCGGCCCGCTGCGGGGTTTGCCGCGCCCGTCCATGAACGGCGTGAGATGCACCATCACGCTCGGGCCGCCGAGCTTGGGATCCAGCCGGCCCGAGACCGCAAGCACGGCGTCGCGGATGGCTTCGCCTTCGAGACGCCGCAGATTTGCGCGGTGAAGCAGTTCGTTCTCGGGATCAAGTTGCTCGGCGCGCGGGTCGCTCGGCGTGCTGGCCATCTGGTAAGTGCGCGTCAGCACCAACTCACGGATAAGCGCTTTCACGGACCAGTTCAGGTCGCGGACGAAACGGACGGCGAGGTGGTCGAGCAGTTCGCGATGTGTCGGCGCCTGGCCGAGCACGCCGAGGTTGTCCACGGTCGGCACGAGGCCGCGGCCGAAGAGATGATGCCAGACGCGGTTCACGATCACGCGGGCGGTGAAGGGGTTGGCGGGGTCAATCAACTGCTGCGCGAGTTCAAGGCGTCCGCTGCCAGTGACGAACTTCGGCGCCTCCGTGCCGGACAACGCTTCGAGGAAACGGCGTGGAGTTGCGCCCGCTGGATTGCGCGGCGGGCCGCGCACGAGGAGAAACTCGTCCACGCCGCTGCCGTCGAGTATCGCGGGCGCAACGACGCTGACGGGCTGGATGCGCGCGGCGAGCTCGGCATGGCGGGCGAGCACGGGCTTCGTCGCGTCGGCGAGTTGCTGGCGCTCCACACTGCCGGGCGGGCAGAGCTGGTCGAGGTTTTGAATTAGCCAGTCGGCGAGCGGCGCGGCTTCGGCGCTCACGCGACCGGATTCCATTTCCGCGATGACGCCGAGCCACTTCTCGCGCAATGCCGTTGATGGGTTCGTCATCGGTCCGGCCAACCCGGCGGGCAGCTCCGGTTTGGCGTCCGCCTGCACAACCATCGCGATGGCGAGCGGGGCGGTGCCGACCGGGTTGAACTCGGCGTGGACGCGGTGGCCCCGGTAGGCCGCGAGCGGGTGCTCGACCCAGCGCCATTGGTTGCGCTCGTCCTTGAACTCACGGAGCAACGCGCCGTGGAGCGGGCCTTTGATGATGAGGTGCGAATCCACCGCCGCGTAAGCGCGCACGGGGCCGCGCACGAGATACCAAAGGCTGGTCGCGGTGAGCGTCGTGTCCGGTGTGCGCAGCGTCTGGCCGCTGCGCTCCCATTCGCCGAGGGTGCCGACGTCGCGCTCGACGCCCTTCGCGGCGAGGCGGGTGAACGCGGGAGCGCGCACGGCGGCGGCGCGAGTGACGAGCCCGGCGAGCGGGCGCTCAGCGCTGTCGCCAAAGATGATTTCGCCGGGTTGAGCGGGTCGCGTGCCGAACGCCCAGCCGTCTTGCACCCAATCTTTCGGGCCAAGCTGCGCGTAATCCACCAGCACGCGCAGTGACGGGGACAAGCCTGTCCCCGCTGCAGGTTGGGCCAAGAGGGCAGGGGAAGTGTTGGTCGAGGATAGGAGCTTGCCTGCCACGCCCGGGCGGAGCGCGCGGGCGGTGGCTTGCAGCAACTTCACCTGCTCGGCGGAGCGGAGTTGCGCGAGCTGCGCGGCGACCTCGCGGTGCGTTTCCATCGCGGTGAAGGGCACCTGCCGGTAGGTGCTGCTGATGAGGAAGCCGGCCAGCGCGTAGTAATCCCGTTGCGAGATGGCGTCGAACTTGTGGTCATGGCAGCGCGCGCACGCGACGGTCATGCCGAGGAACGTCTTGGACATCACGTCGAGGCGGTTGTCGAGGCGGTCGCACTCGTCCTGCCGGATGTCCACGGGCGAATGCACCTCCTCGCCGAGGAACCAGAAGCCCGTGCCGAGAACTGACTCGTTGCCGCCGGTGGCTGGGTTCAAGCGCGGCTTGGCGACGAGGTCGCCGGCGAGGTGCTCGACGACGAACTGGTTGTAAGGGACGTCAGCGTTGAGCGCGCGAATGACGTAGTCACGGTAGTGGTAGGCGTTCGGGATGGGCGGCTCGAACTCGTGCCCGCGCGTCTCGGCGTAACGCACGAGGTCGAGCCAGTGACGCGCCCAACGCTCGCCGATAGCGGGGGAGGCGAGGAGTGTGTCCACGACAGTGGAGATGGCGCTGCCTTTCTGTCTCTCCGTCTCTCCATC
>JBJTAU010000260.1:0-2918 GCA_046090965.1 Limisphaerales bacterium
CGGCCGCGAGCAGTTCGGCGTGCCGCGCCTCGATGACGGCTTCGGGCAACTGGTCCGGCATCGCCGCCGCCGGCGTGTCGCGGCGCGGCGAGTATTTGAAGACGAAGGCGTTGTCGAACTCGACTTCGCGCACGAGCGAAAGCGTCTCGGCGAAGTCCGCCTCCGTCTCGCCAGGGAAGCCGACAATGATGTCCGTGGTGAGGCCCATCTCCGGGCGGACCGCGCGGAGTTTCGCAATGATCTCGAGGAAGCGGGCGCGCGTGTAGCCACGGTGCATCAGCTTGAGGATGCGGTCGCTGCCGGACTGCACGGGCAGGTGCGCGCTCTCGACGAGCTTGGGCAGGCGGGCGTAAGCGGCCACGAGGTCGTCGCCGTAGCCTTTGGGATGCGGCGAGGTGAAGCGGATGCGCTCGAGGCCTTCGATGGCATGGACGGCTTCAATCAACCGCACGAAGGCCGAGTTGGGGGTCGAGGGTCGAGCGGCGAGGGTCGAGGGTGAAAGGCTCTCGACGCTCGGCTCTCGACTTTCGACTCGCTTGCCGTAGCTCGTCACAATCTGGCCGAGCAAGGTGATTTCCTTTACGCCGCGCGCGACCAGTTCCCGGCACTCGGCCACGATGTCGGGTATCGTGCGGCTGCGCTCCTGGCCGCGCGTGTAGGGCACGATGCAGAAGGTGCAGTATTGGTTGCAGCCCTGCATGATGCTGACGAAGGCGGTGACGGCTTTGCCTTTCGCCGCGCCGTTGAGCAGGTGTTCCTTGATGGTCGCCTCGCTGCCGCGCTCCGCTTCGGTGTCCACGATCTTGTCGCGGCGGCCCGCGAGCAGGTCATCCACGTAGTCGGCCACGCGGTGGAATTTCTGCGTGCCGACGACGAGGTCCACGTCAGGAAGCTGATCAATGAGTTCCTTGCCGCGGCTCTGGGCCATGCAGCCGAGGAAGCCCAGCAGGACACCGGGGCGCTGCTTGCGGAACTGCCCGGCCAGATTGGTCATCTTGTCCACGGCCTTCTGCTCGGCGTTGTCGCGCACGCTGCACGTGTTGAGCAGCACGACATCGGCGACGGCCTCGGACGGGGCGAGGGCATAGCCCTTGGCGACGAGCTGGGCGGCGACGGCCTCGCTGTCGCGCTCGTTCATCTGGCAACCGTAGGTCTTGAGGAAGACGCTGGGCATGAAAGCAAAACGGCGCGCAGCTTAGGCACTGCGCGCCGGGCGGGGAAGGGGACTGTGGGCTACTCAGAGGAGCGGACCTTGATCCAGGTGGCATCCGTGCTGCCATTGGGGCGGAACACCCCGACCACGTTGGCCGTGGAAATCTGGAGCGCATCCCACTTGTGAAACTCCACGTGGCCATCGGCGAATCCCAAGGTGGTGCTGCCGTTGTGCATGGCGGCAGGCCGGTTGCTGTTGTTCCAGGATCCATTGTTGGCGGGGTCCAGATCGATGGCAAAGTATCCGTCATCAATGGAGTTCACGTCCTCATGCACGAAGACGTAGAGATCGGTAGGTTTGCCCATCTGCGCCAGCCGGGTATAGACCGGATTGGGAGCCACTGCGGCTGAAGGCCGGGCACTGCCGTTCATCCAGTTGTTCATGGAGACGCTCCGGGCGTAGGTGCCCACCGCACCGGGAAAGATGTATTTGTCGGACGGGCACTTGAAAATGGCTGGGTTCGCCGCGTAGGTGCCCAACTGGCCGTGCATGAACAGGTCGGTGTTGGTTTCATAACCCACGACGTAAGGCCAGGTGGGCGCTCCGCCCGGCCTCATCCAGTCGGCGCACCCGGTGGTGTTGCTGTTCACGAGCGGAGTGGCTCCGCCGTTGCGGCATATCCGATCATCAAAGTCCCCCGCATACAGGGACCACGCCAGTTGAAGCTGCTTGTTGTTGGAGAGGCATTTCGTTCCTGCGGCCTTCTCTTTTGCCTTGGACAAGGCGGGCAGCAGCATGCCGGCCAGGATCGCGATGATGGCGATGACGACCAGCAACTCAATCAAGGTGAAGCCTAGCCGACTTCGCCGGCTTGATTTACTTAGCACCATAGGGGGCATTCCGACGGATGGCGGGGTCCTAAGCTTCACTGCGGCTCCGTGGCCCGGGTCTTGAGCCATGTCACATCCACCGTGTTGTTGCTGGGGCGGACGATCGGGCCTGCGAAGTTCGCGTTGACGACGGTCTGGACCTGGTTCCACCGGTGCAATTCCACATGGCCATCCACGAATCCGATGGCGCTGGACTGGCTGTGCAAGGCGGACGGGGCATTGTTGAAAGTGTTGAATTGGTCCAGGTCGAGGCGGAAATCACCGTTGTCGATCGAAACTGGATCCTCATCCACCCAGACGAAAAGATCGCTGGGGCGGAGAATCTGCTCCACGCGGGTGTAAAACTGATACTGCGGAAGAGGGGGAGTGCCGTTGCGCGGGGTGTTGTTCATCCACGTGCTCATCGCCACGCTGCGCACCAGCGGTTGGCCGGTGGGGACGTAGTTCGCCCGATCCGCGCTGCACTTGAAGATCTTTGGCGACTTGGCGTAGTTGCCCAGCAATGCATCCATGAAGAACTGGGTGTTGGTGGCGCTGCCATCCGCAGACTTCATGTTGCCAACGCACCAAGACTGGTTGGTGCCGGGGTTCAAGTTGCCCGGTGCCCCGCAGGGGACCAAACGTCCGTTGTTGTCCTCGTTGTAGAGGATCCAGGCGAGCTGGAGCTGTTTCATGTTGCCGAGGCATTGGATGGCCACTGCTTTGCCTTTGGCTTTTGATAGCGCGGGCAGCAACATGCCCGCCAGGATGGCGATGATGGCGATGACGACGAGCAGTTCGATGAGGGTGAAACCAGCTCGGCAGAAACGGTAATTTAATTTCATGTCCGGATGCTGCGGTGACGATGAAAGGTCACTACTCGGATGCCCGACTCT
>JBJTAU010000261.1:0-6826 GCA_046090965.1 Limisphaerales bacterium
CGGCGAGGCGATTGGCGTAATTGCGCGTCACGGGGAAGCCGGTCTCAGCGATCTTTGCGGCGGCGAGGCAATGCTCCTTCCACGGGAGCTTGCCAAACTTGGTCACGGCTTGATGAAACGCGGCGACTTCACCCGGCACACCGCTCGCCAGCGCGCCGGTCTGGCTGAGTTCAGCGACAGCCTTGCCATCGCGAAGGAATATGTCGCGCGTTGCACGGGCCGGAGCCATCTCGCGGCCGTCAATGGCAATGACCTCGCCGTTCGCGCGGCGGATGAGCAGGAAGCAACCGCCGCCGATGCCGGAGTTGTGGCTGTCCACGACACTCAGGACGAGGCCGGCGGTGACGATGGCGTCCACCGCGTTGCCGCCGTGACGCATCGCGTCCACGGCGCGCTCGGTCGCGAGCGGGTGGACGGTGGCCACCATGCCGCTCTCGGCAGCAAACACGCCGAGAGGGAGGATTTGCCACAAGAGGGCGCAAAGAGCACAAAGCAAAGAGACGGGAGAGAATTCCCTGCGGACCTTGCGAACTTTCGCGGCCGACTCGAAAGTGCGGAGATTCTTCATGGGAGGGGATTTCACACCACCGTCAGCGGCCCATCGAAGACGGTGAGGCTCACGACCTCGGTCTTCGCGAAGTGCGGGCCGTGGCGTTCGCCGCGCGGCGCGTGGAAGAGCGTGCCGGGGCCGTAGTTCACGTCGGACTCGACCCATTCGCCGGTGAGGATGTAGGCCCACTCGTTCGTGACTGGATGGGTGTGGGCGGGGATTTGCGTGCCCGCGGCGAATTTGCGGAGGACGACGAGGCCACCCGTCGCCTCGTGTTTGTGGAGCACCTTGAGTTCAACCCCGGCGTAGGGGCCGGGCTGCCAAACCTTCTGCTCGGCGTGCGTGAGATATTGGAACATGGCCAGATGGCAACCGCTGGCCGGCGGTTTGGCAAGCCTCGGAACCGCTGGCCATCAGGGCGCGTAGCCCAGCGCCGTGTTCACGAGAACCGGGTTTTTCACCATCTCCACATGCCAGTCCCAGAAGACGCGGTTCCACGTGCTGCCGTGCGAGGGGCGCTTGGGCAAGTTCCCATACCAGCCCCAGTTCGGTGCGTTGCAGAGAACCTGATCCACGTCGGTCATCGCCCAGATGGCGGACGGCGAGCCAAAGCCATCAATGTAGCTGAGGCGCTGCGGCGTCGCTGGCGCAGAGGCGTTGCCGTAGCCGAAAGGTTTGGCGGCGAGGATGGCGTCGGTGGAGGTGTTCACGCTCCAGTTCACGGAGTAGCAGCGGACTTGCGCGCCGGAGATCGAACCGGCCGAGGTTTGCCGCTGATAGCCCGCGCACAAGAGCGCCTTCACATCCTGAACGGCCGCCGCCGCGAGCGTCGAGGGTTGCGGCTGGGCCAGATACGGCGCAATGAACCACGTCAGCACGTTGTTGCCGGTCTGGGTGTAGTTTGGCGGCACGCCAATCTCCATCGGGCCGGGGAGCTTGCTGTCGTAGTCGTCCGCGTAGAGCTGCACGGCCAAGCCGACTTGCTTCAGGCTGGCCTGGCACTGCGCCTGGGTGGCCTTCTGCTTGGCCTTCGCGAGCGCGGGCAGCAGCATCCCCGCGAGAATCGCGATGATCGCGATGACGACCAGCAATTCGATCAGGGTAAAGCCTTGCCTTCGGAAGGCTGGGCGATGAATCGGCAACGGTCTGCTCATGAGCTGCTACGGACGGACGAAGTGCCGAAACAGTTCACGGAAACGGGTCGTCGGCCGAAGCGACGAGCGGCGCAGGTGAAAACCCGCGTTTGCCAGAAGACACTTCGCTTCAAGGCAAGATCGCCTTCACCAAGCCGTCGATTGTGTGCGGCTTGGCTTCGACGGTCGGCTTGAGACCGAGCGCGGTGAGCGCCTTCGTCGTCTCGGGGCCGATGCTCGCGGTCTTCAGCGTGGAGAATTTCTTGAGCAGCTCCGGCAGGTTGAAGCGCGCGTGGAAGTTCTCCACCGCCGAGCTGCTCGCGAAGGTCAGCCAGTCCGCGCCGTCCTCGGCGAGTCGCGCAACTGCGCCCGTCACGTCCTCGGTCTCGGGCACGGTCTGATACACGGCCACGTCGTCCACGATGGCCCCGGCGTCTTCGAGCAACTTCGGTAGTTCGGGGTTCGCTACCTCGGCGCGCAGCAGGAGGACGCGGAGGTTTTCCAAGTCGTCCTTCGCCGCAATGGCCTTGGCGATGTCCTTCGCGACGTATTTGTCCGGCATCGCATCCACGGAGAGATGGAGTTCCTTCAACTTGGCTGCCGTCGCGGGACCAACTGCGGCAATGCGCACGCAGCCCAAACCACGGATGTCATCGAACGCCTTGAAGTAGTAGTCGAAGAAGCTGGTAACGCCGTTTGGGCTGGTGAAGACGAGCCATTGGTAAGTCCCCAAGCTGCTCATCGCTTCGGCCAGCACTTCGCGCTGCGAAGGCGCGACGATCTTGATGGTGGGAATCTCCAACACGTCCGCGCCAAGTTCCGCGAGCTGGCGCGCGAGTTCGCTGGCTTGCTCGCGCGAGCGCGTGACGACGACGCGCTGGCCGAAGAGCGGACGCTTCTCAAACCAGTTCAACTTCCCGCGCAACTTCACTACCCCACCGATGATGGTCACGGCGGGTGCGGTGAACTTCGCACGCTCCACCACGTCGGCGATGGTCGTGAGCGTGCCCTCGATGCTCTGTTGCCGGCCAGTCGTGCCCCAGCGCACGAGCGCGACCGGCGTCTCCGCCGCCATGCCGTGCGCGATGAGCTGCTCCGCGATGCGCCGGATGCGCTCGACGCCCATGAGCACGACCTTGGTGCCGGTGGACTTCGCGAGCTGCGCCCAGTCAATGCTGCTCTCGTCCTTCGTCGGGTCTTCGTGCCCCGTGAGCACGGTGAAGCTGGAGCAATGATCGCGGTGCGTGACGGGAATGCCCGCGTAGTTCGGCCCGGCGAAGAACGACGAGACGCCCGGCACGACCTCGAACGGCACCTTCGCCGCCGCGAGTTCCTCGGCCTCCTCGCCGCCGCGCCCGAAGATGTAGGGGTCGCCGCCCTTGAGCCGCACGACGGTCTGGCCGGCCTTGGCCTTCGTGACGAGCAACTGGTTCAGCTCCTCCTGCGGGATGGCGTGGGCGGCGGCGCGCTTGCCGCCGTAGATGAACTCGGCGGACTTGGGCGCGAGCCGGAGCAGGTCGGGGTTGACCAGCGCGTCATAGACCACCACGTCCGCGCGCGCGAGCAGCTCCGCGCCGCGCCGCGTGAGCAAACCCGCATCGCCCGGCCCCGCACCGACCAAGTAAACCGTGCCCTTCGCCTTCGTCATGTGCGCGGGACTGTAAAAGCGGAGCGGAAAAGCTCAAAGGGCAAAAGCAGCGGCGCTCGGCTGCGCCCAGGAATCCGACCTGCATCAGGAACGAATCGGCCCGGAAGCGAATGGCCCAGCGTCGGGGAGACGCCAGGCCGCTTGCGGTGAAGGCATCGAAGCCTCCTTCCCGCTCCGACGCAAGGGGCGATCAAATCACCGTCCCGTGGGGGATGATACCGTTCTTGGGGACGATGACGATGCCGTCGCGGATGACGTAGTTGCCCTCGGGCGAGTCGTAGTTCTCCGGCTTGCCGGCGGGAGAGATGACGCAGTTGTCACCGACGCGCGCGTTCTTGTCCAAGATGGTGTTCTCGATGCGGCAGTGCCGGCCCATGCCCCTGCGGGGGCGGCCGGCGTTCATATTTTCCAACCTAGCCCCCAGGGATTCGTAGTAGTCGGCGCCCCACATGATGACGCGGTGGAGGTTGGTGCCGATGCCCACGAAGCTGCGGATGCCGATGACGGAGTGACTGATGTGCGCGTGGCTGATGATGCAGCCGTCGGAGACGATCGCGTGGTCGATGCTCGCGCCGTTGATCTTGCTGCCGGGCAGGAAGCGCGGGCGCGTGTAGATCGGCGAGCTCATGTCGAATAAGTTGAACTTGGGCAGTTCCTCCGCGCCGTCGAGGTTCGCCTCGAAGAAGCTCTTGATGGTGCCGATGTCCTCCCAGTAGCCCTGATAGACGTAGCTGAAGACGCGGTGGCTGGTGATGGCACCGGGGATGATGTGCTTGCCGAAGTCGGTGAAATCGTTGTCGAGCAACTTGACCATCGTGGAACGGTTGAAGACGTAGATGCCCATCGAGGCGAGGTAGAAATCGTCATTGCCTTCGATGTCGAGGGCTTCGTAGGACTCACGCGGGATTTTGAGCGAGTCGAGCACGGCGGGGTCCTTGGGCTTTTCGACGAAGCGCACGATGCGGCGGTCTTCGTTCATTTGCATGATGCCGAGCGACTGCGCGCTGTCGCGGGTGACGGGGATGGTCGCGATGGTGAGGTCAGCCTGCGTCTCCGCGTGCTGCGCGATGATGCGGCGGAAGTCCATCCGGTAGAGCTGGTCGCCGCTGAGAATGAGGCAGTATTCCCAGTCGTGGTTGAGCAGGTGGACGAGGTTCTTGCGCACCGCGTCGGCCGTGCCTTGATACCATGACGTGCTATGCATGGTCTGCTCGGCGGCGAGCAGTTCCACGAAGCCGCCGCTGAAGTGGTCGAACTTGTAGCTCTGGCTGATATGGCGGTGGAGCGAGGCGGTGTTGAACTGCGTGAGCAGATAGACGCGGCGGTAGCCGGAGTTGATGCAGTTCGAGATGGGGATGTCCACAATGCGGTATTTGCCGGCGAGCGGGACGGCGGGCTTCGAACGGTCCTTCGTGAGCGGGTAAAGGCGCGTGCCCTGCCCGCCGCCCATGACGACTGCGAGAACGTTGGGAACGTGGGGAGCCATGCGACGTGGTGCAGCCATAATTAAATCCTTTCTTGCGGTTCGGTTGAGCGAAGCCTTTGCTTTTCCCGACGCAAGCGCAAGCAACAACCCTCAGTTTCCCAACTCCCGAACATGTGCGGCATCATCGGCTACATCGGCAAGCAACAGGCCACGCCCATCCTCATTGAAGGTCTTCGCCGCCTCGAATATCGCGGTTACGACTCCGCCGGCGTGGCCGTGATGCAGGACCGCCTGCTCGCCACGCGCAAAAAGAAGGGCAAGATCGACGACGGACTCGCCAAGGTCGTCCAAGCGAATCCGATCTACGGCCAGGTCGGCATGGGCCACACGCGCTGGGCCACGCACGGGCCGCCCACCGATGAGAATTCCCATCCGCACCTCGATGAGTCGGGCAAGATTGCCGTCGTTCACAACGGCGTGATCGAGAACTTCGACACGTTGAAGGAGCGCTTCCAAAAAGTCGGCCACACCTTCAAGTCCGCGACCGACACCGAAGTCCTCGCGCACCTCGTCGGCCATCATTACGCGTTGCTCGCCGAGGCCGGGAAAGCCACCTGGTCCGGCGAAGGCACGCACCCGCTCGCACAAGCCGTGATGAATGCCTTGCGCGAAGTCATCGGCACCTACGGCATCGGCGTCATCTGCACCGACCACCCCGGCATCATGGTCGGCGCGCGGCGCGGCAGCCCGCTGATCGTGGGCGTCGGCGAGGGCGAGCATTTCCTCGCCAGCGACGCCAGCGCCATCGTCAGCCACACGCGCACGGTCATCTACCTGAAGGACTACGACGTCGTCACGTTGTTCCCCGACAAGTTCAAGATGGATTCGCTGGGCAACGAAGTCGCCTCGTTCCAGCTCTCCAAGATCGAGTTCGACGCCGACGCGGCCGAGCGCGGGAATTTCCCGCACTACATGCTCAAGGAAATCTTCGAGCAGCCCAAGACGGTGAAGAACGCCATCCGCGGCCGCCTCGACGCCGAGGACGGCACGGCGAAGTTTGGCGGGCTGAACATGACCACCGCCGAGTTGCGCGCGGTGGATCAAGTTGTGATCACCGCCTGCGGCACGAGCTGGCACGCGGCCCTGGTCGGCGAGTATCTCATCGAGGAATTCGCCCATATCCCGGTCGAAATCGAATACGCCTCCGAGTTCCGCTACCGCAACGCGCCCATCGAGAAGAACACCCTCTGCCTCGTCATCACCCAATCTGGCGAGACGGCGGACACGCTCGCCGGCTTGCGCGAGTCCAAGCGGCGCGGCCACAAGGTCCTCTCCATTTGCAACCTCGTCGGCAGCACCATCGCGCGCGAAGCCGATGGCGGCATTTACCTCCACGCCGGCCCGGAGATCGGCGTCGCCTCCACCAAGGCCTTCGTCAGCCAGGTCAGCGTGCTCACCATGTTCGCGTTGATGATGGGCCGCATCCGCATGCTCTCCAACCGGCGCGGCAACCAGATCATCAAGGCCCTCGAAGCCATCCCCGACCAGATCCAGAAAATCCTCGACCAGAACGAAGAGATCAAACGCATCGCGCTCAAATACGCCCACGCCGAAGACTTCTTCTTCCTCGGCCGCCAAGACACCGTCCCCGTCTCCCTCGAAGGCGCGTTGAAGCCCAAGGAAATTTCCTACATCCACGCGGAAGGCTATCCTGCCGCGGAGATGAAACACGGCCCCATCGCGATGATCGATGAGAAGACGCCAACGGTTTTCATCGCGCCGACCGACGCGCTCTACGAGAAGACCTTCAGCAACCTCGAAGAAATCAAAGCCCGCAAAGGCCCGATCATCGCCCTCGCCACCGAAGGCAACGAGCGCATCAAGGAAAAGGCCGAGGATGTGATTTACCTCCCGGCCACTTGGGAACCGCTACATCCGTTGCTCGCCGTTATTCCGCTGCAACTCCTCAGCTACCACATCGCCGTCGCGCGCGGCTGCGACGTGGACAAGCCCCGCAACCTCGCCAAGTCCGTTACAGTGGAATAAGCTAGGATTGGGTTCGGTAGAGC
>JBJTAU010000262.1:0-5835 GCA_046090965.1 Limisphaerales bacterium
TGCGAACAACAAATTCTTCCTTAGGGGCGGAAACTTAGACGCTCGCCGCCCGGAAATGCAAGCGGCCGGGCGCGGGGTAGAACCGCCGGGCGACTCCATCGCCACGCTCGCCCGCTGAATCCACCGGAACTTCCTCCCGTCGGTGTGAGACGCCCGGCATTGACCAGCGGGCGCGACTCGTCTAACAACGCCGCACTTATGCACCCTACTTCGTCTCGTTTACTCCGCATCCTTTTCGCCACCGCCCTTGCCTCGCTTTACTTGGGCTCAGTGTGCCCCGCCGCGCAGCCGCCGGCAGGTTTCACTGCACTCTTCAACGGCAAAGACCTCGCGGGCTGGCGCGGGGGCACGACCTTCGACCATCGCAAGCTGCTGGCCATGACGCCGGAGCAGCGCGCCGAGCAGATCAAGAAGTGGACCGCGCCGGACCAGAAGGGCTCGATGATGGAAATGGGCAAGAACGGCAAGCCGCACTGGTATGTGGAGGGCGACGAACTGGTGAACGACGGCTTCGGCGCCTATGCCACGACCGAGAAGGACTACGGCGACTTCGAGCTGCTCTTGGAATACAAGACCGTGCCACTGGCGGATTCGGGCGTTTACCTGCGCGGCGTTCCCCAGGTGCAGATTTGGGATTACACCGAGAAGGCCAAGTTCAAGCTCGGTGCGGACAAAGGCTCCGGTGGTCTTTGGAACAATTCCCCCGGCGCGCCCGGCAAAGACCCGCTCGTGCTGGCCGACAAGCCGTTCGGCGAGTGGAACAAGTTCCGCATCATCATGAAGGGCGAGAACGTCACCGTCTGGCTCAACGACAAGCTCGTGGTGGACAACGCCAAGCTCGAAAACTATTACGACCGCAAACTCAGCGTGCCCGAGAAGGGCCCCATCCAGCTCCAGACGCACGGCGGCGAAATTCGCTGGCGGAATGTGTTCATCAAGGAACTCAGCAAGTAACCTGTCCCAACCTCATCACCCACCATGAAACAGCTTCTCTCCCTGACTGCGGCTTTCGCCGCGTTTGCACTCGTGCTCACCGCCGCCGAGAAGGACAAGGACGGCTTCGTTTCCGTCTTCAACGGCAAGGACTTTGAAGGCTGGGCCGGTCCCGTGGACAACTACGAGGTCGTGGACGGCGCGATCCGCTGCAAGAAGGGCAAAGGCGGCACCATCTACACCAAGGAGGAATTCGGCGACTTCATCGTCCGCCTAGAATTCACCGTGCCGGTGGGCGGCAACAACGGCTTGGCGATTCGTTATCCCGGCCAGGGGGATACGGCTTACGTTGGCATGTGCGAAATCCAGGTGCTCGACGACAACTACGACAAGGTCCGCGGCAAGATCGACCCGCGGCAGGCGCACGGCTCGGCCTACGGCATGGTCGCCGCCAAGCGCGGCTTTCAGAAGCCCAACGGTGAGTGGAACTACCAGGAAGTCACCGTCAAGGGTTCGACCATCAAGGTCGTGCTCAACGGCGAGGTGATTCTCGACACCGACCTGAGCAAGGTGGACCCCGAGACCTACATGGCCAAGTCCAAGCACCCGGGCGTGACGCGCACGAAAGGCTACTTCGGCTTCGCCGGTCACAGCGATCCCGTCGCGTTCCGCAACATCCGCATCAAGCGGCTCGACTGAACGCGGGAGCGCCGGATTAAAGCCGGCGCATTCGCTTCCCGCTGGCGGCCCAAAGCACTTGCCGTGAACCGCCTCGTCACGAAGGGCAGCGAGTTCTCTCGGTGGCTGGCGGCGCTACCAGCGTTGCGCCGCGTGGGCATGAAGGCTGTGCTGTTCGGCGCGGTCGTGCTCTTCGCGCTGTATCCGAACCCCGTGCTCCTCGTCCGACAGATCGCGCACCTGCTCGACACCGAGTCGCTCATCCAGCCGGACCTGCCGGCGATGCCCGAGATCAACCGCGCCATCGACCAGCTCATCGCGACGAACTCGCTGCCGCTCACGGAGTTCAAGGCCGTTGAACGTTTCGTCTATCGGCGCATTCAGTATCAATACGACTGGCACGGTTGGTGGAACCTGGATTACTGGCCCACGGCGGCAGAAGTCTGGGAGCGCCAGCGCGAGGACTGCGACGGTCGTGCGGTGCTCGCCGTGAGCATTCTGCGCGCGCGCGGCTACCCCGAGGCGCGGCTCGTTGCGAACTTGCAGCACGTCTGGGTGGCCGTCGGCACGAACGAGCTGATGGGGCCGATGGCTGATAAAAACTTCCGCCGGGAGGGCGGCAAAATGGTGGACGGCAAGCTGGTCGGCGCGAGGACCGTCATCACGCTGCCGCAACTCAAGACGCTCCTCGATTCGCTGGCGATGACCTGCAAGTTCCCCGCGTGGCGCGTCGTCCTGATGCTCGTGACCCTGCTGGCGCTGCTCTTCCATCCTGCGGCGGATTCGGGACGCTATGCCATGCTCTGCGCGGTGATGCTCGCGGGCTACGCCGTTTTTCTCGACTGGTGCGTGCGCCGCCTCGACCGCGATGCGCCGGGCTTCGACTGGAATTTCCCCGTGTCGGCGGTGCTCATCCTCGGCACGCTCGTTTTCGCGTGGCGCACGGCGAGGCGTGGTGAAGGGTAGGGCGCTTCACCGCGCCTTCACCTGCGTCCACGCCTCATCGTAGAGCTTGGTCATCGCGCCGAGGTCTTCGAGGAACTCCAGCTTCGCCAGAACTTCTGGTGTCGGGTAGATGGCGGGATTCTTCAAATCCTCCGGCTTGATGAATGGCTTCGCGGCCGCGTTGGGCGTGGCGAATTGCAGGAAGTTCGAGAGCCGCGCACCAACCTTTGCGTCGAGGACGTAGTTGAGAAACTTCTCGGCGAGGTCGCGGTGCGGGGCCTTCGCGGGGATGCACAGGTTGTCCACCCAAATCTGGCTGCCCTCGCGCGGGATGATGTAGCGCAGCGACGCGTCGTCGGTCATCGCGCGCGCCGCCTCGCCGCTGTAATCGTTGCCGGCTGCGACGGTCTTGGCTGCGACCTTGTTCTTCGCGCCCACGCTGCCGTCAAAGCCGGCGGCGCGTTTCTTCGCCTCGATGACGAGGTCGCGCGCCTCCTTGAGATGCGGACTGTTCGTCGAGTTCAAGCTGTGGCCCTTGAACTACAGCGCCGCGCCGAGGCAGTCGCGCTCCGATTCAATTAGCTCGAACTTATCCGGCTGCTGCTTGGCGTCTAAAACCAGGCCCCACGTTTCCGCCACTGGCTTGCCCGCCGCCGGTCGCAGGAGGATGCCGACCGTGCCCCACTGGTAGGCCACGCTGAACTTGTTCCCACGGTCATACGGCGGGTTGGCGAACTTCGCGTCGAGATTCTTGAGGTTCGGCAGGTTCGCAGGCCGGAGCGGCGCGAGAAGGTTGAGTTTCACCATCGTCGGCACGAGATGGTCTGGCGGGACCACGAGATCGTAGAGCGCGGTGCCGCCGCCTTGCAGCTTTGCGAGCATGGACTCGGCGTCCTCATACACGTCCACCGTGACCTTGCAGGCGAACTGCTGCTCGAACTCCTTCACCACCTGCGGGTCGAGGTATTCGCTCCAGATGAAGATGTTGAGCTTTGCCTCGGCGGCGGCGACCGGGGCAGAAAGGCCGAGCGCAACGACTAGAAGCAGGAGGATTGAACGCATGAGTTCAGTAGTAAGCGCAGGGCAGGGGAGTCAACGGAAAACCTTTCCACAACGCCGCGCTTGCCTTGCCTAGCGCCTTCCGTATCCTGTCAACCATGCGACAGGACTCCTTTGACGCGACCATTCACGAACGCCTTTCCGCGCTGGGCCGGCGCGTGCTCAACGGCGGGCGCGTTGACCGCGACGAGACGCTGTGGCTTTTCCAGTTGGAGGACACGGCCGACATCTTTGAGTTGATGGCCTGGGCGAACCGCATCCGCGAGCGTTACAAGGGCAACAAGATTCACCTCTGCTCCATCGTGAATGCGAAGGCCGGCGCGTGCTCGGAGAACTGCAGCTTCTGCGCGCAGTCGGCGCATTATCAGACCAGCTCGCCGAAGTATGGCTTCGTGGACCCCGAGCCCGTGCAGAACGCACTCACCGAGGCGCAGCAGAACCAGGTGACTGCCGTCGGCCTGGTGGCCGCCTGGCGCGGCCTCAACGAAGGGCCGATGCTCGACGAGGTCTGCGACCGCATCAGCGAGATGACGGCCAGCGGCAAGTCCCGTCCCGATGCCTCCCTCGGCCTCATCAAGAGCCAGCGCGTGGCGGACCGCCTCAAGGCCGCCGGCCTCGAGTGCTACGGCCACAACCTGGAAAGTTCCCGCCGCTTCTTCCCACAGACCTGCTCCACGCACACGTTCGATGACCGGCTGGAAACGATCGGCTACTTGAAGAAGGCCGGCATCAAGATTTGCTCCGGCGGCATCATCGGCATGGGCGAGACCCGCGAGGATCGCTGCGACCTCGCGCTGTCGTTGCGTGAGATCGGCGCGAACGTCTGCCCCATCAACATCCTCAACCCTATTCCCGGGACACCGTTCGCGAAGAATCCGCCGCTCCCGCCGATGGAAATCCTCAAGACCATCGCCTGCTTCCGCTTCGTCCTGCCCCGCCAGGAAATCATGATCGCCGGCGGCCGCACCGTGAACCTGCGCGACCTGCAGAGCATGATCTTTGCGGCGGGCGCGAGCGCGCTCATGGTGGGCAACTACCTCACCACGCTGAATCAGTCCGTGGAGAAGGATCTTCAGATGCTCAAGGATCTGGGCTTGGATCCGAACTGGGAAGGTCACGACTTCGCCGACCAGGACGAAGCCGGCTGCGGCTGCGGGGCGGGAACCTGCGAGGCCGCCACGGTCGCCGCCTGATCAGCCACCCGCGCGGAACACCGTGGCACCCAACACGGCCACGAGCACGCCGAGGGCGAGGCGGAGCGCGCAGCCCACTTTGACCCGCGAGTCCGTCGCGGTCTTCCACTCGATGATGTCCCGGCACCACCACGGCCAGACCGTGAAGCAGATGCCGGCGACGATCCACGCGTAGGCCCACACGCCCAGCACCCAGCGCCAGCCGGAGGGGTGCCAGCGCTGCGCATCGAGGACGAGCTTGGCCAGGAGCAACAGCACCAACGCCAGCCCACGCACGGCGAGGAAGTCTTTCAGGAAGATGCACGTGCCCAGCCCCAGCGCGGCAAAGCCGGCATACATTAATGGCTTGAAGGCGCTGAAGTCGGCGATGTTCTCCTGCTTCACATGCCAGAGGAACCACGCGGTCGCGATGGCCATCAACCCGTAGCCGATGCCGGTGTGCCGTGGGAATTTCCGCAGCGCGTCCCGGAACGCGGCGGGGTTGCTCAGACCGTAGAGCTGTGGCAATGCGACGCCGAGGCCGAGGACGATGCAGAGGGTGGAAAGGGTCATTGGAGGAAGGAGAAACGTCCAACGTTCAACTTCCAACCTTGAACGTTCAAAAGGCGCGCTCTGGACATTGAGCGTTGAGCGTTGAGCGTTGGAAGTTGCATTCAGTTCAGGTTCAAGATCGCCGGATCACCATACAGCGTGAAGGGCGCGGCGTGGACGATGCGCACATCCATCAACTGGCCGATGTGTCGCTCGCTGCCCTCGAAGACGACGATCTTGTTGGTGCGCGTGCGGCCTTCGAGCCGCGTCGCGTTCTTGCGGCTCGGACCTTCGACGAGGATTTGCACCACGCGGCCTTCACACGCCGTGTTCTTCCGCTCGGCGATGGCGTTGTCGGCCGCGAGCAGTTCGGCGTGCCGCGCCTCGATGACGGCTTCGGGCAACTGGTCCGGCATCGCCGCCGCCGGCGTGTCGCGGCGCGGCGAGTATTTGAAGACGAAGGCGTTGTCGAACTCGACTTCGCGCACGAGCGAAA
>JBJTAU010000263.1:0-4368 GCA_046090965.1 Limisphaerales bacterium
AGCCTCGCGCTCTACGAGGAAGTCGTGGCGCGCAATCCGGAGTCGCTGACCGGCTGGCTCGGCATCGCGGATGTGGCGCAAATGCGCGGCGACCTGAACCGCGCGTGGCAGGCGCTCGATTCTGCGCAGCGCGTCGCGCCCGGGTCCGCGCTGGTGTTCCGCGAGCGGCTCAAGATCGCTTTCCGCGAGAAGGACGCCGACACGTTCTTCGCCGTTCTGCGCGACTACCAGCGCGCGCAACCGGCGGACGCATGGCCGGAGCTTTGGGCGCAAAAGTGGGCCGACGCGCACAGTGGCGAGGTGAACATGGCAGCGCTGCAATCGCTCCTCGATCCGCTTTCACCCGAGGTCAGCGGCGAAGCGCTGCGCCTGTTCCGCAAGCACACGGGCATGCCGTTGCAGCAGGCCGTCGCCCGCGTGCCCGCCGCGCCCGGCGCTGAATTGCAGGACGCCGCGCAGGAGAAACTTGGCAAGCAGGTGCGCGTCGCGGACGCCTCCATCATTGGCGTGGCGACGGGCTATGCGTTCTCGACGCTGAGCGACACGACGGGCGCGGGAGCGAAGTTGCAGGCGTGGCACGAAGGTTATCTGGCGGCGTATTGGCGGCGGCAACTGGGCATGAGCATCTCTGGCGAGTATCGGACCTTCTCCCGGTTCGGGAAGCAGGCCAACCAGCTTTCGCTCGGCTGGGACACGCATGTGACGCCGCAGTGGATCGTCGGCCTCGACACCGGCGTTGCACTCAACGGCGGCTACATCCCGCGCTGGCGGGTCGTCGCGCGAACGGAATACCTCTTTAGCGATGAGTTCTCAGCGAGCCTGGCCGTGAGCCACCTGCGCTTCGCGGACGAGCCGGTGTTGCAGATTGTGCCCGGCGTGACCTGGCAATGGCATCCGCAGTGGTCGTCGCACGCGCGGATGTATGTCACGCACACGGAGCCGAAGGGTGGACGCGTGAACACTGGCTTCGCTGGCCTGTTCAGCACGACGTGGCAGTTCACGCCGCTGTCCTCCGCGAGCCTCAGCTACGCCATTGGCGAGGAGAACGCGTCGCAGCTCATCAAGGGCCTCATCGGCGAGAAAAACTTCCAGAGCGTGGGCGTGGATCTGAAATACGGCTTCACCGAGAACTTTTCCATCCAGCCGACCTACCGCTACGAGTCGCACAATCTCTTCGACCTCCACGCCATCGGCCTGAATCTGCAACTGCGTTGCTGAGCGCGCTGGCTCTCAACCCCGGTCCCGCAATGCCCCCCAGACTCATCCTCGTCACTGGCTCCGCTGGTCGCGTCGGCCAGACCGTCGTCAAGGAACTCGTGGCACGGGGCGAGCGGGTGCGCGGTTTCGACCGCGTGCCGACTCCCGGCGTCGCTGATTCGCACGTCGGCAATCTCACGGATGCCGAGGCCGTGCGCCGCGCTGCTGAGGGGGCGAGTGTTGTGATACACTTGGCTGCCACGCCGGACGACGCCGACTTCATGTCGGAGATTTTGCCCAACAACATCATCGGTCTTCACCACGTCCTCGAAGCCACGCGTCTTGCGGGAGCGAAGCGCCTCGTGCTCGCCAGCACGGGGCAGGTGAACTGGTGGCAACGCGAGCGCACCGAGCACGCCATCCGGCCCGACGAATTGCCGACGCCGCGCTATTGGTATGCGGCGGCCAAAGTCTTTGCGGAGGGAATCGGACAAGGCTACGCCGAGACGCATGGCCTCACGGTTATTGCCGCGCGACTCGGTTGGTGTCCGCGTCCCGGTCAGGAGCGCGAGGTCGCTTCACTCGATTGGGCCAAAGATTTGTATCTAAGCCCCGGCGATGCCGGCCGTTTCTTCCACGCTGCCGCCACGGTTCCTGTCAACGTGCGTTTCGCCGTCGTGTATGCCACGAGCCGGCACATCGTTTTGCCGCGCTTCGATCTCGGGCCGACGCGCGATCTGCTCGGCTGGTCGCCACAAGACCAGTGGCCTGCCGGGCTTCCGCCAGAGTCCTACCAGTGAGCATGAGCGCGAACGTGAAGCACGCCGCCGTCATCGTCGCCGCCGGTTCCGGCACGCGCATGGGGCCGGGCGTGGACAAGCTCTTCCTCGAAGTCGCGGGCCGGCCCATCGTGGCGCACACTTGGGCGCGCTTCGATGCGGCGGTGGGCATTGACGAGTTGGTGCTGGTCGTGCGCGACGGCATGCAGGCGGAGTTCCGCAAGCTCGCGGCGGAGTCCGGTTTCAAGAAGCCATTCCGTCTGACCGTCGGCGGCAAGGAGCGGCAGGACTCGGTGTGGAACGGACTTCAAGCGTTGTCGGCGGGCTGCGAGATCGTCGCCATCCAGGATGGCGCGCGGCCTTGCACTAGCCTTGCGCTCATCGAAGCGACCATCGACGCCGCCCATGAGACGGGCGCGGCCGTCGCCGCGCAGCGCGTGACGGATACGATCAAGGAATCCGACGGCGGGACGCGCGTGGCGAAGCACATTGACCGCTCGCGGCTCTGGGCCGTGCAGACGCCGCAGACGTTTCGCGTGGAGGTGATTCGCCGTGCGCTGGCGGCGGTGCGTGAACGCGGACTGCTGGTCACAGACGACACGGCGGCATGTGAATTGATTGGCCAGCCAGTGGCGCTCGTGGAGAGCAAGGAGCCAAATCCGAAGGCGACTTCACCGGCGGACCTGCCGTATCTGGAGCTGCTGCTCAAAAGAATGACCGGCTGAGTCGGGCGGCCAGTCCACTCCTCGGCCTGCGGTGAAGCCCTCACTTGCCAAGCACTTGGGCGGCTCCTACTCTCGGCATCACGGTAATATGAAACGACGTTTCTTCCTCGGACTGCTGGTGGCCGTGCTCGGCCTGAACCTCTTCTTCGGCACGCGTCTTTACCTCTCCTATGCCGAGACCGCCGCCCAGGAGAACGCCTACGAGAACATCGAGCTGTTCACCCGCGTGCTGGAAACCATCCGGCAGAACTACGTGGACGGTGGCAAGATTTCCTACCAGCAGCTCATCCACGCCGCGCTCCGAGGCATGGTCAGCTCGCTTGATCCGCATAGCGAGTTCATGGAGGCCCGCAAGTATGATGACATGCGCAAGGACACCGAGGGCGCGTTCGGCGGCGTGGGCATCGTCCTAGGTGTGCGCACCAACAGCCCGGGCAAGGGCATGGTCCTCACCGTTTCCGAGACGATGGAAGACACACCCGCCGGTCGCGGCGGCATCACCGCTGGCGACCGCATCATCAAGATCAACGGCCAGTCCACCGAGAAGTTCAATCTCGAGGACGCCGTGCGCCGCCTGCGCGGCAAGCCCGGCACCGACGTGACCGTGACCATTTTTCGCCCCGCCACCCAACAGGAATCGGAAATCAAGCTCACGCGCGCCGTCATCAAGGTGGCCAGCGTGCGCGACCAGAATGGCCGCGGCGAATACCCGCTGGACGAGAACAAAATCGGCTACGCGCGCCTGCGGCAATTCGGCGAGCAGACCAGCGCGGAGTTGGAGAGCGCGCTGGTGAAGATGGAGAAGGCCGGCATGAAGGGCTTCATCATGGACCTGCGCGACAATCCCGGCGGCCTGCTCGACCAGGCGGTGAAGGTCTCCGAGAAATTTCTCCCGCGCGGCCAACTCATCGTCTCCACCGAGGCGCGGCAGGTCGCCGACAGTGCCAAATACACCGCTTCCGGCCGCAACTCCCGCACGGTGCCGATGGTCATCCTCATGAACGGCGGCAGCGCGAGCGCGTCGGAGATTGTCGCCGGTTGCTTGCAGGACTTGAAGCGCGCCGTGGTGCTGGGCGAGCAGAGTTTTGGCAAAGGCTCCGTGCAAAGCATCCTGCCGCTCTCCGACGGTTCGGCGCTGCGGCTTACGACCGCGAAGTATTACACCCCGAGCCACAAGGTCATCCATGAGAAGGGCATCACGCCCGACGTGGTCGTGCCGATGTCCGCGGAGGAGGAGCGCCACCTCGCCATCAAGCGTTCCGGCGCGCCGCTGGACGCACTCGACGAGAAGGAGCGCGCGCTGGTGACCAAGGCCCGCGACCCGCAGTTCGACCGCGCCACCGACATGCTCAAGGGCATCCTCCTCTACGACAAGCAGGGCAAGCCGGTGGGCAAGGTGGCGGCACAAGCCACCGAACCGGCGAAGAAGTAGGCGCGGTGCTCCTCGCCCTCGAATCCTCCTGCGACGAGACCAGTGTCGCCGTCATCCACGACGGCCGGGTTTTGTCCAACGTCGTCTCCTCGCAAATCAAGCTCCACGCCGAATACGGCGGCGTGGTGCCCGAACTCGCCACCCGCGAGCACTTGCGGAACCTGCTGCCTGTCGCGCGTGAGGCATTGCGGTCGGCTATTTTCTCCCTCTCCCCCATCGGGGGAGAGGGCTGGGG
>JBJTAU010000264.1:0-5017 GCA_046090965.1 Limisphaerales bacterium
GCGCTACGGCTGCCGGCTTCACACCTGTCTGTGCCAGCGCACAGCCGCCGGCCGGTGGCATTTGGAGTTCGGGGACGAGAGTCCCACTCACGCGCACGGTCAACCCCGCACACCGGAGGCGATTGCTGCTGACATCAACCGTGTCTTCGAGGCCGCCATCCGGCGCGACCCGGCGAACTGGTTCTGGGTGCACAACCGGTGGAAAGAAGGGAAGTGGCGGAAGGAACGGGCAGGGGAGGAGCAGGATTAAGATTACGATCAGGAGTAGTCGCAGGAGGCGCGGCCGCAGCGCGCTCGCGTGGCTTCTTGCGCTTAATCGTAATCCTACTCTTAATCCTCCCCGCACCGCTGCCATTGCGTGACCGCGCCGCCTTCAACCTCCGCCCCCCGCCGCCTCCTCGTCCGCGGCGTGCACTGGCTGGGCGACGCCGTGATGACCACGCCCGCGCTGCTGCGCCTGCGCGAGGCGCTGCCACAGACGCACATCACGCTGCTCACGCACGAGAAACTGGCGGGGCTTTGGCCAGGACACCCGGCCGTGAACGAAGTGATCGCCTTTGCGCCGAAGGAAGGCGTCTTCACCGTGGCGCGCCGCTTGCGACACGCCGGCTACGACGCCGCGCTGGTGCTGCCCAACTCCATCCGCACCGGGCTCGAAGTGCGGCTGGCGGGGATTCCCCGGCGCATCGGCTACGCGGGTAGCTGGCGCAACTGGTTGCTCACCGAGCCCGTGCCCTGGCGCACCGATGCGGTGAAGATGCACAAGCGCACGGCGGCGGAAGTGCGGCAACTCGTCGTGGCCGGCCACGGCGCGCAACCGCGCGTTCCGACCACGCCGAAGTCGTCGCATCACATCTTCCATTACCTCCCCCTCGCCGAGACGTTGGGCGCGAAAGCGGAACCACTCGCGCCGCAGATCGCAGTTTCCGATGCCGAGGTCGCGACCGTGCAGGGGAAGTTTGGTTTGCCGCGCAGCTTGCTCATCGGCCTGAACGCCGGTGCGGAATACGGCCCGGCCAAACGCTGGCCGGCGGACCGGTTCATCGCCGTGGCGAAGGAACTGCGCGCCCGCCTCGACTGTTCGTTCGTCATCTTCGGCGGCGCGGCGGATAATGCGCTCGCCACTGAAATCGCCACCGCGCTCGGGTCTGCACCCGCCGGTGTCGTCACGAATCTCGCGGGCCGCACTTCGCTCCGCGAACTCTGCGCCGCGCTGCGCGCCTGCCGCGTCGTGCTCACCAACGACACTGGTCCGATGCACCTCGCCGCCGCCGTCGGAGCTCACGTGGTCGGCCTGTTCGGCAGCACCTCGATCGAACTGACCGGGCCGGGCCTGCCCGGCGACACCCGGCACACCTTGCTGCGTGGCGAAGCCCCGTGCGCGCCCTGCTTCCTGCGCGAGTGCCCGGTTGATTTCCGCTGCATGAAGAGCCTAACCGCCGAGCAGGTTCTTGACGCCGTGGCTCGCGCGGCGGCCCTTCCTGCTTGAAACTGCCGGCCGGCTGGGTGCGTCTCTCCAGCAAAAGCCATGAAGCCCATCGCCTGCGCCATCCTCCTCAGCCTCACCCTGTGGTCCCGCCCGCTGCCGGCGGCGGAAGCGCCGATTGACTGGAATCGTGCGCAACAACTCCATCAACGAGCGCAACGCGGCGAGAAGCTTTCGCCCGAGGAGCAAGCCTACTACGAGCGCGCGAAAGCAGCCCGGGCCAAGGGCAACCAGCCCGGCGGCGCTGCGCAGCCGCGCTGGACCGGGCACATCACGCCGCTCACGGAACTGGGCACTGAGAAATACAAGGGCGAGGACGGCGGGCTTTACGGTGGTGGGAAGAACGAGCCACCGCCCGCGCACCTCGCCGCAGCGCAGCGCGAGGCCGCGAAAATCCAGCCGCTCGACGCCGATGGCAAGCCAACCAAGGACGGCAAGATCGTCCTCCTCAGCGTCGGCATGTCGAACACCACACAGTCCTTCTCACGCTTCAAGCAGCAGGCCGACCGCGACCCGGCGAAGTCGCCGTCGCTCGTCATCGTGGACGGCGCGCAAGGCGGGCAGACCGGCACGCGCTGGGCGGATCCCAAGACGCCGCTGTGGGCCGAGGTGGAGAACCGCCTCCAGCGCGCGGACGTCAGCGCGCGGCAAGTGCAAGTCGTGTGGATGAAGCAGGCCGAGGCCGGGCCGGCGAATCTTGGCGAGTTCCCGCGTCACGCCCTCGTGCTCAAGACCAACCTCGTCGTCAGCCTGCACAACTTGAAGGCGAAGTTTCCGAACCTGCGCGTCGCCTACCTCTCCAGCCGCACCTACGGCGGCTACGCGACGACGCAATTGAACCCCGAGCCGTATGCCTTCGAGACCGCGTTCGCGCCGCGCTGGCTCATTCAGGATCAAATCGCTGGGAAGCCGGAACTGAACTTCGACGCCGCGCGCGGGCCCGTGCGGTCGCCGGTGCTGCTGTGGGGGCCATATCTCTGGGCCGACGGCGCGACGCCGCGCAAGACCGACGGGTTCCTCTACGAGAAAGATGATTTCGGTGGGGACGGCACGCACCCGAGCAATAGCGGCCAGCAAAAGGTCGCGGACCTGCTGTTGAAGTTTTTCCAGCGCGAGCAGACGGCGAAGTGGTTCCGGAAGGAGTAACTACTTCAACGCGGCCCAGACGCGGGAGACGTCATCGTGCTCGTCGAGGTCGTGGAGGAACTCGCCCACCTCGGCGCGTTGCGTCTCGTTGAGTTCGGGGAAGCTCTTTGGGACGTAGCCCATTTCACTCGTCACCACGGTCCAACCGTTCTTCGCCAGCCATTGCGAAACGGCGTGGATGGCCGTGCGGTCGGTGATGAAGCGCGCGCCGGTGGCGTCTTCGGGGATATCGTCGTTCTGCGCGGCCGTGAGCGGCTCGACCTCGTTCGCGCCGGCCTCGATGGCGGCGGCTTCAATGTCCTGTCCCGCCGCCGCGTGAAAGGCTTCCACGAGGCCGGCGTGATCGAAGAGGAACTTGTTGCTGCCGGCGTTGCCGAGCTGGCCCTGCTTGAACAGCACGCGGATGTCCGGCGCGGTGCGGTTCACGTTCTCGGTCATGCACTCGACGATGACGGGCACCTTGTGCGGCGCGTAACCCTCGAAGACGACGTGCTCCATGATGAGCTTCTCGTCGCCGGTGCCGGAGCCTTTCTTGATGGCACGCTCGATGACGTCGCGGCTGACACTCTCTTTGCGGGCCTTCTCGACGGCGGTGAAGAGGCGCGCATTGGCGGTGGGGTCCGCCCCGCCCATCTTGGCGGCGACCATGATTTCGCGGACGAGTTTGGCGTTCGTCTTGCCCTTCTTCAGGTTGTTGACGAGGCGTTTGGCGTGTAACCACTGGCGACCCATGCGTGAAGGATGGGAAAATCAACGGGGAGGTTCAAGGTTCAAGGTTTCAGGCCTGAAGGCATTCGGGCATTGCCAATCAACTTGAACCTGCAGCCTGCAGCCTTCCACCTGAAGCCTTGCTTCACAGCCCGCTGAACTGGCGGAGATATTTCACCGTCACGCGCAGGTCCTTGGGCCACTCGGCGGTGATGACGAGGGGCTCGCCGGTGGCGGGATGCTTGATCTCCAGGCGCTCGGCGTGCAGCGCCACGCGGTCCATGAGCGGGCGCTCGGGCTCGTTCAGCTTGGGGCGGTAGCTGGACTTAAGCTGGGAGAGCGAGAGCGGTGCGCCGGCATAGGCCACGTCGCCGACGGTATGCAGGCCGACGGAGCGGAGGTGGACACGGATCTGATGGGTGCGGCCCGTGAGCGGCCGGCAGTGCAGGAGGGTGAAGTGTCGGAACTGCTCGATGACCTTGAACTCGGTGACGGACTTCTTGCCGCCCTGCGTGTCAATGCGCATCAGGCCGAGCTGCCGCGTCTGCGGGCCGATGGGCGCGTCCACCGTGAACTCGGTCTGCTCCGGCATCCCCCGCGTGAGGGCTACGTAGGTTTTGAGCGGCTTGTTGGAACCGAACTCGTTGGCGAGCGCCACGAGCGTGGGTTTGTCCTTGGCCAGCAGCAGCACGCCGCTGGTCTCGAAGTCGAGCCGGTGCGCATTGGCGAGATAGGTGAGGTTGCGCTGCTTCGCCCACGGCGCGCCCTGCGCGATGCCATCGTGGAGCAGGCGCATGAGGTTGGGGCGCTCGGGGTCGTAACGGTCGGGGGAGGAGAGCAGCCGCGCGGGCTTGGCCACGGCGAGCAAGTGGTCGTCCTCATGGACGACGGGGATTTCCCAGAACTCGCGGGTGGCGGGGGCGGAGAGCTTGATGGCCGTGCCGACGGGCATGGCTATTGGTCGGCCAGCGGCGCACCGCCCGGCTTGGCCTGCCGTTGAAGCGGGGCCATTACGCCGGAGCGCTCGACCTCGCGGCCCAGCCATTCGCGGAAGGCGTAGTTGGCGCGGTTGTCGCGGAGCGACTCGGCGAACTTCGCCAGCTCCATCTTCACCTGCGGCTCGGGCACCGGCTGGAAGCCCTTGACGTGGGCGATGAAGCCGCCGCCGCTGGTCGGGCGGAAGCTGCTGACCTTGCCGGCGGCGAGCGTGAAGACGAGGTCGCGGAACTCGTCGCTCATCAGCCCGCGGCTCTCGACGATCTCGATGCTCTTGGAATTACGGCTGAAGGCCGGGACTTCCAACGCGACGTGGCCGAGTTCCTTGCAGACATCCTTGAAGGACTTGCCCTTGGCGAGCGCCTCGTTCGCCGCCTGGACGAGCTTGGTGCCTTCTTGAAGCGTCAGCTCGGTGGATTGCGACTTCCGATAGTCCTCGGTGACACGCGTCTTCACTTGCTCGAACGGCGGGTCCACGGGCTTGAGCCGGTCCTTGAACGCGATCAGATAAACGCCATCCGAGCCGGAGAGCATCTGGCCCAGCGCCTCGTCTGCGGAGAGCGCGAAGGCGGTGCGGGCGAAATTGGCCGGTGCGTTCGTGAGCGCGGGCCCATCCACCTCGGTGAACGGCTCAGTGACCTTGACGGCCAATCCTTTTTGGGCGGAGAGCCTGCTCAAGCT
>JBJTAU010000265.1:0-5665 GCA_046090965.1 Limisphaerales bacterium
ATTTGGAACTGCTCGCGCTTGGCGTCGGTGGAGTTGCTCACGCGCACGCGGGCGAGGGCTTCACCGGGCTTCTTCTCGTTCTCGTCGGTGTCAGCGATGAGCTGGAGGCCGGCGTTGGTGGGCTTCTTCGCCTTGAGCGGCTCGATGATGAGTTCGGTGCCCTTGGGCCACTCGAAGGCTTGGAGTGCGTCCAGGCGGCTGCCTTCCGCGAGGTCGCTGATGAGCACGACCTGGCGCGGGCCGCGCGCACGCGGCTGGCCGCCTTCGCTTCGCACTTCCTCCAACGCGCCCGAGGCGGCGATGAGCGCATGGCCGAGCTGCGTTCCGCCCCAGCCCGGCGAGGTCTTCGCCAGCGCGGCGGTGACGAGCGCGACGCGTTGCCCGGCGGCGGCGGAAGTCCATTGCTCGTGCGTCACGAGCCGGCGCACCTCGCGGTCGAAGGCGAAGACAGCGACGGAGTCCGCTGGCGTGGCGGCGCGACAGATGGATTCAGCCTTCGCGCGCGCGTCGGCCCAAAGCCCGTCGCGCCGCATGCTCGCGCTGGTGTCCACGAGCACGACGACGCGTCGACCGGGGCCGGTTGGCAAGTCGGAGGTGACGGCCTTCGGCAGGAAGGGCCGCGCGAAGGCGAGCGCCAGCAAGGACAGCACGATGCCGCGCAGGATGAGCAGGAGGATGTGTTCCAGCCGGCTGCGGCGCGTGACGCGCGGCGGCACGGCGAAGAGGAACATCAGCGAGCTGAACTCGGTCTTCTCCTTCGAGGTCTGCCGGATGAGGTGGAAGAGAATCGGCGCCGCCACCGCGAGCGCGCCGAGCAGGAAGAGGGGCGTGAGAAAGCTCATGCGGCGTTGCGTTTCACAACTTTGCCCCGGTTCATGCGCTCGCGGAGGAAGTCGAACAGCGCGAACTCCAGCGGACGGTCGGTGGTGAAGCGGCGGAGGGCGATGCCGAGCTTGGCGCAGGTGGCTTCGATGGCGCGGCAGTGGGCCTCGAAGCGGCGCTGGTATTCCACGCGGACGGACTCCGGGTCCACGTAGAGCTGGCGGCCGGACTCGAGGTCGTGGAAGAGCGCCGCCTTCGAGAAATCAAACGCGACCTCCGCCGGGTCGAGCACTTGGAAGACGACGACTTCGTGGCCGCTGGCGGTGAGCGCGGCGAGGTTGTTCTCCAACGACTCGACGGGCGCGAGCAGGTCGGAGAGCAACACCATGAGGCTGCGCTTGCGGACGATTTCCACGATGCGCTTGAGCGGGGCGACGAGGTCGGTGGCCGCGCCGGCGGCGGGCTTCTCCAGCGCGAGCATGAGGTGGCGCAGGTGGCCGGGGCGATGGCGGGCGGGGAGGTATTCGCGGATGCGCTCGTCGAAGGTCAGCACGCCGATGGCGTCGCCCTGCTGGTGGAGGAAGTAGGCGAGCGTGGCGGCGAGGGTGTTGGCGTATTGGGCCTTGGTGTAGCCGCGCGAGCCGAAGGTCATCGAGCGGCTGTTGTCGGCGAGCACGTGGCAGCGGAGGTTCGTTTCGTCCTCGAACTTCTTGATGAAGTAACGGTCGCTGCGGGCGAAGAGTTTCCAGTCGAGATAGCGCGGGTCGTCGCCGGGCGTGTATTGGCGATACTCGGTGAACTCGACGGAGAAGCCGTGATACGGGCTGCGGTGGATGCCAGTCCTAAAGCCCTCGACCACGACGCGCGCCCGCATCTCCAGGCTGCGGATGGCCATGAGCGCCTGCGGGTCAATCAACTCGCCCTGCGCGCGGCTGGCTTGGTCGGCGGGGGAAATCATTGCGGAGCTGCAGCGCGCACGTGCTCGATCAGCTTCGTGATGACCTTGTCCACCGTGACGCCGTCGGCCT
Source organism: Limisphaerales bacterium (assembly GCA_046090965.1). Classification (GTDB taxonomy): domain Bacteria; phylum Verrucomicrobiota; class Verrucomicrobiia; order Limisphaerales; family SXTU01; genus SXTU01. Next base: position 1,851 of record JBJTAU010000265.1, read on the forward strand.
CAGCGCGGTAGTTGATAAGGATGCGGTGGCGCAGGACGGGCGCGGCGAGGGCTTCGATGTCCTCGCGCGTGACGTGGGCACGACCGGCGAGGAGCGCGCGGGCCTTTGCTCCGAGCACGAGGAACTGCCCCGCGCGCGTGCCGGCACCCCAGCTCACCCAGTCATTCACGAAGTCGGGCGAGCCTTTCTGCTTCGGGCGCGATGCCGCAGCGAGGCGCACAGCGTAGCGCACGACTTCCTCCGCGATGGGCACGCGACGCACGACTTCGTGGAAACGCAGCACATCCGCGCCGTAGAAGAGTTGTTCGAGCACGGGCCGGACGTTCGCGGTGGTCTGCTGGATGACGGCCACCTCGTCGCTCTCGGGCAGGTAATCAATGTCCACGTTGAACATGAAGCGGTCGAGCTGCGCCTCGGGCAACGGGTAGGTGCCGTCCATCTCGATGGGGTTTTGCGTGGCGAGCACGAAGAACGGCTCGGGCAGCGCGTGCCGGTAGCCGGCGGCGGTGACTTGATGCTCCTGCATCGCTTCGAGCAGCGCGGCCTCCGTCTTGGGCGGCGAGCGGTTGAGTTCATCGGCAAGCCCCATGTTCGCGAAGATGGGGCCTTTGACGAACTGCATCTGCCGGCCGTCGGCGTCTTGCTGGAGGATTTCCGTGCCGGTGATGTCGGCGGGCATGAGGTCGGGCGTGAACTGCACGCGCGCGAACTTGAGGTGGAAAACCTGCGCGATGGACTTCACTAGCAGCGTCTTCGCAAGCCCGGGCGCGCCGGTGATGAGGCAATGCCCGCCGGAGAGCAGCGCGAGGAGAATCTGCTCGATGACGTCGCGCTGGCCGACGATGACCTTGCCCAGCTCGCCGTAAATCTTCTCCCGTGCCGCGAGCAATTGCTCGACGACCTGCTGCTCCGTCGGCTCGGGCAACGGCGGCGGCGTGGTGGCTTCAGGCGCTTCGGTCGGGACGGAGGGAGAGGTTGGTTCGTTTTCCACTTTGGTTCTTGGTTTTGCCCGCGGATAACGCGGATGACACGGATTTCAGAGTTTGAAGTCGGGCGGAAGTGGTGTTGGGGTGGCGCGTTTCGTGGTTAGCACGATGCGTTCGTATTCGACCTTCGGGAAGTGACCGAAGTTCACGAGTAGTCCGACAGGAAAGCCCGTTGCATTGAGGTAGTTCAGCACCTGCGCACGGTGCTCATCCACGAGTTTGGAAACGGCTTTGATTTCCAACAGGACGCGCTCGTAGCAGAGGAAGTCGGGCTTGAACTTCCGCTTCAGCCGCCGGCCCTTGTAAGTCAGCGGCAGCTCCTTTTGCGCGACGAAGGGGATACCGCGCAGTTCCAGTTCAATCTCCAGGCATTCTTGGTAAACTTCCTCCGTGAAGCCGCAGCCCTTCTCGTTATACACCTCGAAACACGCGCCGAGAATCCCGTAGGTATCTTTCTGGTTCATCAGCAGCGTGCGCATCGGTTTTATCTGTGTGATCCGCGTTATCCGCGGGCAACTTCTCAGTGAGTCATCGCGTAGAAAATGACGTTGATGCCGAGGGGGAAGGCGCGCTTCTCGGAGAACTCCTGGAAGAAATAGGCGTTCTCGCCTTCGCGTTCCCAGCCGTCGCCGTTGTCGGTGTTGTGGGCGATGAAGACCATCATGCGGCCTTTGTCATCGAAGACTCCCTTGAAGTGGACTTCCCGGCATTCCTCGCCGTCGTGGTATTCCCACGTGATGCCGGTGACTTGACTGCGCTCACCAGTCCGCTCGTTCGGCACCTGCATCTCCTGCTTGGTGCGCGTGATCGGAAAAACCGAGTGGAAGATCGGGTGATCCATCTCCAACTCCACCGGCTCGCGCTCCGGGAACACGCGCTTCAACTGCCGGTAAAAGCCCTGATACTGCGTCTCCCCCCAGAAATCATCCACCATGAGGAAACCGCCGTTGAGCAGATACTTTCGCAGGATCGGCACTTCCTCGTCGCGCAGTTCGAGGCTGCCCACTTCGACCATGTAGATCCACGGATAGTTGAAAAGGTCCGGGTTCGTCAGGCGCAGCGCGCGGCCGTTCGGGTTCACCTTCAGCGACGTCATCTGCTGCACGCGGTAGGAGAGGTTCAGGTCGCTGTCAGGGAAGTCGGTGATCCAAGAGCCGCCGCTGGAGAAGGGCGAGCGATCGCGGATGATGCGGCAGAAGGTAAACGTGTCCTTCGCGAAGGCCGGGGGGTTGGTCCAGTTCGGCGTGCCCGTGCTGTGCGACGCCACTTCGCGCGCGGTCTTGACCGTGTTCTCGTCCACCATCACACCGCCTTCGGTGTAATGGATCGTTCCTCCGCCGCGCCCAAAGCGCCCACCGCGAAACTGCGCGAAGCCGACGAGCGCGACGAGCAGGGTGAAAACAAACAGTGCGGTGACGCGCGGTTTCATGGCTTGGACGTGGAGTTTTCGTTCGCCGACAACTTCAGCAACAGCTCGTGCGCTTCGCGGAAGCGCGGCGCTTCCTCCAATGCCTGAACAACATGCTGCCGCGCGGACTTCGCATCGCTCGCGGTGAGCAGTTTCGCGAGCCGGAAATGCACTTCCGCCGGATCCGGTGGGGCAAGGAGCAGGACGGTCTGGTAGGCAGCGACGGCTTCCGCCGGCTGCTTTAGTTCCTCGCTCGCGCGCGCCAGCCAGCGATGCGGCTGCGGCACCAGTGGATTCACGGCGAGGTAACGGCGCGCGTTTTCGGTCACGACCGGCCAGTCCTTCGTTGCGGCGGCCAGCTCCATCAAGCGCAGGTAAGCGTCGACCGCATCGGCGTCGAGCGCGGCGAGCTTGGCGAGCGTGGCGCGCTCCTGCGGCGTCTCCTTCAACTCGCGCTGCACTTGCGCGAGCAGCCACAACGCGTTGTCCGCGCCGGTGTGCGTGGGATAATTTTCGATAAGTTTCAGCAACGGCTCCTTGGCCTCGGTGAATTTCTTCTCCGCGATGAGTTTCTTCGCGGTTTGTGTGAGCACGTAGAAATTCTTCGGGTGCAACTTCAGCGGGTCCACGAGGGGCTTGCCATCGGGCGCGGGCGCCGCGAGGGGCGGGAGAATCACCGTTCCCTCCGATGGACGCGCTCCGGGCGAAGCCATCCCCGGAAGCATCCCCGCCATGCCCTTCGGCTTCTCGAAGTCCAGCCCCGGTGCGAGCTTGGTCGCCAAGTCCTTCGCGTAAGTCGCGAAATCCTTTTCCAGCTTCTCCAGCGGCGCAGTGTGCTCGGCGATGGTTTTGTTCACTTCCTTGCCCGTCGCGAGGTCGCTCAGAATCTTCCGCAACTTCTCCGCGCCAAACTTCTCCGCAAGGAACTGCACCACGAGGGATGACTCGTAATAGGCGAATTGCAGGTGCAGATCGCTCTTGGCCGTGAGAAACGCGCTGCTCACGTCACCCACCGGCGTCAGCTCGTCGCCGAGAATCATCTCGCGGTAACGCGGGTTCATCACCTGGCCCCACGATGCGTTGGCCTGCCGCTCCTCGTAGACCGAGATGCCTTCGCTGAGCCAGCGCGGCATCTTGTTCCGCGTGAGCGTGAGCGTGATGACGTGACAGAACTCGTGCCACAGCGTCGCCTCCCAGTTCGAGGCGTGGCCGCGCGCGCTCGCGGGGCTGTTCGCCGTGATGAGGCAGCCGAAGCAAACGCCAAGGAAGCCGGGATTGTCCGGCATCCCGAACGTCCGGACGCCGAAGTCTTTCTGCTCCGGGTAAATCTCCACGATGGTCCGCTTCTCCAGCGTGAGCCCGTATTTCTTGGTCAACGTGTCGTGCGCGCGCTGCAGCAAGGCCAGCACACGCGGCCCGTA
>JBJTAU010000266.1:0-3009 GCA_046090965.1 Limisphaerales bacterium
CTTCGTCCTGAAATCCGTCCTCGTCCCGCCGCCGCGTTTCGTTGCCGACGTTTCGCCCAAGGTGCGCGACGTGATGCAGCACAATGTCGTCGCCGTGCCGCCCAGCGCCTCCGTCTCCGAGGCACTCGGCATCATGGACGAACGCAACATCCGTGTGCTGCCGGTGCTCAACGAGGACCGCTCCTGCCGCGGACTGCTCTCGCTCTTCAAGTTGAGCAAGTTCTTCTTCGCGCCCGGCAACCGGCTCTTCGATTCCCGCCGCGTGCTCGCCTCCATCCGCCATCTCGCCCGCACGCTGGAAGGGAAAATGGTTTTCTCCGTCGAGCCGGACCGCGAGGAAGACCTGATCCTGATGATCGGCGCGATGGGCGTGGAGTCCTTTGCCGAGCGGCTCGCCAGCTACCCGCATGACAAGCTCGTCGTCGTCGTGGGTGACCGCTGGGATGTTCAGAACCTCGCCATTCGCGAGCGCGTGCGACTGGTCATCGTCACCGGCGGCTTGCAGGTTGAGCCGAAGACCATCGAGGCCGCGAAGAAGAACGAGGTCAGCCTCATCCTTTCGCCGCACGACACCGCCACCACCGCGATGCTCTGCCGCGGCTCCATTGCCGTGAGCCACATGCTGCACGAGCACTTCCTCACCTTCCGCGAGGACGAGGCGCTCGCCGACGTGCAGGCCGTCGCCACCGAGTCCGCCTTCCAGGCCTTCCCGGTTGTGGACCAGTTGGGCCGCACGGTCGGCATCCTCTCCAAGTCCGACTTCCTGAAGAAGGTGGACAGCAAGCTGATCCTCGTAGACCACAACGAGCTGTCCCAAGCCGTCGCCGGGGCGGACAAGGTGGACATCCTCGAGATCATTGACCACCACCGCATCGGCGCGCTGACCACGCAGCAGCCCCTCCTCTTCCGCAACGAACCCGTCGGCTCCACCAGCACGATCGTGGCGGACTGCTTCTTCCGTTACGGCGTCGAGCTGCCGCCGAGCATCGCCGGGTTGTTACTGGCCGGCCTTGTCTCCGACACGCTCAACCTCACGTCGCCCACCACGACGGCCCGCGACGCGGAAATCCTCGCCAAGCTGGAAACGATCTCCGGTGTCAACGCCACCGCGTTCACCGAGAAACTCTTCGCCTCCGGTTCGGTGCTCACGACCAAGCCCGCCGCGCAAGCGATCACCACCGACTGCAAGGAATACCTCGAGGGCGGCCGGGCCTTCAGCGTCGCGCAGATCGAGGAGCTGGGCTTCGACCAGTTTTGGAAGCGCAAGGCCGACGTGCTTACCGCGCTGGAGGAGCACCGCGCGGAACACGGCTACTTCTTCGCCGCGCTGCTCGTGACCGACGTGGTGCTGCAAAGCTCCCTCCTCTTGCTGGCCGGCGCGAAATCCTTCATGGACCAAGTGGATTATCCCAAGCTTGAAGCGGGCATCTTCCAACTCGACGGCGTCGTCTCGCGCAAGAAGCAGCTCCTGCCCTACCTCACCCACGCGCTGGCGCAGGTAAAGGGCTGAGGAAGGCTCGCCGATGCGCAACCGGGTGGTTTTGCGACTACGCGGGCCGGCCCAGCACCACTTCCACGCCCTCGCGGGCGGCGTTCACCTCCAGGGTGCTGCCGTGGATGGCGGCCAGCTCACGCGCCCATTCCTGCATGGCATCAACCTTCGCGTCGTCGTGGTCGGGGTCGTGGTGGAAGAGGAAAAGTTTCTTCACCTTGGCAATGACGGCGAGCGCGACGGCGTCGTCCACGCAGGTGTGACCCCAGCCGATGTGGGAGCGGTATTCGGCGGCGTCGTATTGCGAGTCCATGATGACCACGTCGCAGTCCCGGATGAACTCGATGAGTTTCTCGTCCTGCTTCTGCGCGAAGGCGAGCACCTCGTAGGACTGCGCGCTGTCGGTGACCGGTGCCATGCGCAGGCGCGAGTGCGGCTCGTTGTCGGGCAGGAAGGCGACCGAGCCGCCGCTGGTCTCGAGGCGGTAGCCGACGCAGATGCCGGGGTGGTTCATGAAGGCGGCGCGGACCTTGACCTTGCCGATGTTGAACTGCATTTCCTTTAGCTCCTCGACCTGGAGATAGCCGGGCATCTGCTGCATCGAGACGGGGAAGTAGGGGCTTTCCATCTGGCTGCTTAAGACGCTTTGGAGGCCGACGCGTGCGCCCTCGTAGCCCATGATGCGGATCTGGTTGTGCGGGCTGTAGGCGGGGATGAAAAAGGGGAAGCCCTGGATGTGATCCCAGTGCGTGTGCGAGATGAGGATGCTCACCTCGATGGGATGCGACTTGAACTCGGCGGCGAGCTTGCGGCCGAGGTTGCGGATGCCGGTGCCGGCATCGAGCACGAGGAGTTCGCCGTCCGCGCGCACTTCGATGCAGGTGGTGTTGCCGCCGTATTTGAGGGTCGAGTCGCCCGGCGTGGCGATGGAGCCGCGCACGCCCCAGAAATGGACTGTCGGCGGCGTGCCGATGGAGCGGCGGAAATACGTCGTGTCCGGCGGCGTCGGGCCTTTGCTGACCGCCGGCGTGCGGCGGATGAAGGTGGTGCCGCCTTCGAGTTCGAGGACGTGCAGCAGTTCGGCGGGCTTGACCGGCTTGAGCAGGAAGTCGTCTGCGCCGGCCTCGATGGAATTGGTGCGGTCCGCCGCGTAGTTGCTGCTGGAGATGACGACGATGCGCGGCTGCGGGAGGAAGGTCTGGTTCGAGCGGATCGCGCGGCACACCTGATAGCCGTTGAACCGCGGCATGAGCAGATCGGAGACGATCACATCGGGCCGCTCCGCGATGGCGAGTTCCACGCCCTTGTCGCCGTCGTCCGCCGTCAACACGCGCCAGCCAGCATCCTGCAAGGTGCGCGCCAGCACCGTGAGCACGATGGGATCGTCGTCAATGACCAGGGCGGTTTTCACGTGGCTGTGGCTACCGGGTGGCGCTAGGACACCAGCAAAGCCGCGTGAAGGCAAGCGGAAGGACGGCGCGGGCGCGGGTCAGTCCGCCTGTTTGCCCACGGGAATC
>JBJTAU010000267.1:0-4787 GCA_046090965.1 Limisphaerales bacterium
GTCACCGCCTGATCGTAAGCCCAGCAGCGGTAGCGCAGGCCGTTGAAGACGTGGGCGTTCACCGCGTGGTCGTCCCAGTTGTTGCAGGCGGTGCCGCAGCTGGCTCCGTCGCGGTTGCGGTGGATGATTTCGACGCCCGACTCGACTAGGCGGCGGGCGAGGAGAAGTTGTTGTCCCCAGCGGTTGCGCGCGGAGCGGTCGCGGGTGCGGTCGTCCTCCTTGGCGAGGTCGCAGGCATCGCGGGTCGTGGGATTGGTAAGCAGCGTCCCGGCTTGCGACTCGAACTGGTCGAGCGCGCCGAGTTCACCTTCCTGGTGGAAGGCGCGTTCCAAGGTGTCGAGGTTCTGGCGGAGGACCGTGCGGTCGCTGAGGCGGCGGGCCTCGGTCGCGCTGGTCTGGCCGACGTTGGGCACTTGGAAGTCCGGGCGGCTCGGATCGCCGTTGATCGCGAAGGGCGCGTAGGCGCTGCCGAGATACGCGGGGCCGGCGTAGCCGCCCTCGATGGAATTGATCGCGCAGTAGTTCGGCACCGGACTGGTGCGCGGGTTCTTGGAGCGGAGGTAATTCGCCACGCACATCCAGTCGGGATACTTCGGCGCGGTTTTGTCGCGCTCATCGGGGTCGCCGGAAAGCATCCGCAAGTGGCCGGCAGGATGGCCGCCCGAGCGATGCGTGAAGGAGCGGACGAGCGAGAACTTGTCGGCAATCTTCGCGTGGAGCGGGAGGAGCTCTGTGATGTTCATGCCGGGGACGTTCGTGGGAATGACCTTGAACGGCCCCCGATACTCCGCGCCGCTGTCGGGCTTGGGATCGTAGGTGTCGATGTGCGAAAGCCCGCCGATGAGCCAGACCATGATGACGGCGGTGCGCTCCTTCTGCGGCTTGGCGGCGTTCTCCGCGCGCAGGCGCAGGAGGCCGGGCAGGCTGAGGGTGGCGAAGCCCGTGAGGCCGACGCTCCTGTAGCCGCGGCGGTTGAGCGGGCCGGGGCAGCGAAGCGGGGACTGGCGTGAGGCATTCATGAATCTGGAGATTGAAACGCTGAGTAAGAGACGGCCGGCTAACCGGTTAATTCGCGTATCGGACTGCCGCCGCTGACGATGTGCGTGGGCCGACCGGCGAAGTCCTTGATGGTCGCGCGCTCCCAGTCGAGGCCGAGATGGTGGTATAGGGTCGCGAGAAAATCCGCGGGCAGACAGGGGCGCTCGACGACTTCTTCGCCGCGCTTGTCCGAAGCGCCGATGGCGCCGCCCATCTTGAAGCCACCGCCGGCCCAGAGGTTCGTGAAGGCTTGCGGCCAGTGGTCGCGGCCGGGTTGCAACGTGCCCGACGGTCCGCTGCCATCGCCGCCGCCCGTGCTGCGGTCGAAGGAGATTTTCGGCGTCCGACCGAATTCGCCGGTGACGACGACGAGCACGCGCTGGTCGAGGCCGCGCGCGTAAATGTCCTCGATGAGCGCGGACACGGCGCGGTCGTAGTTGCCCATGCGAAAGCGCAGCACGTCGAAGATGTGGTGGTCCACCGCGTGGTCGTCCCACACGCCGGTGCGGCCGCAGAGCGGGCCGGTCAACTGGCTGGTGACGATTTCGACACCGGCCTCGACGAGGCGGCGGGCGAGCAGGAGTTGCTGGCCCCAGCGGTTGCGCCCGTAGCGGTCGCGCGTGCGGTCGTCTTCCTTGCTGAGGTCGAAGGCGTCGCGCGTGCGCGGGTTGGTGAGGAGCGAGAGCGCTTGCGACTCGAACTGGTCGAGCGCACCGAGTTCGCCCGCGCGGTCGAAGGAGCGTTCCAGCGTGTCGAGGCTTTCGCGCAACGCGGCGCGATGGCCGAGCCGGCGGGCTTCACCGGGGCCGCTGAGGCCGAGATTCGGCACCTCGAAGCGCGGCTGGCTCGGGTCATCGGCGATGGTGAAGGGCGAGTAGGCGTCGCCCAGAAACGCCGAGCCGGTGTAATCGGGGGTGGAACTGGCGCAGATATAGTTGGGCAGCGGGTTCGTCCGCCGACCTTCCTGCGCGCGCAGGTAGTGCGCCACGGACATCCAATCGGGCAGGCGCGGCTTGGGCTTGTCGCGCGTATCGGGGTCGCCGGAGAGGAACTGCATCGAGCCGGCGGGATGGCCGCCCGCCGTCTGCTTCATGCTGCGGATGAGCGTGAACTTGTCGGCAATCTTCGCCTGCATCGGCAGCAACTCCGTTATCCGCGTGCCGGGGACGTTCGTGGGAATGGTGTTGAACGGGCCGCGATACTCGCTGCCGATGTCGGGCTTGGGGTCGTAGGTGTCGAGATGCGTGAGGCCGCCGGGTAGCCAAACCATGATGACGGCGGTCTTCTCCTTCCGAGCGGGTGCAGCGGCTTCCGCGCGGAGGCGCAGCAGGCCGGGCAAGCTGAGCGTGGCGAACCCGCTGAGGCCCACGCCCATGAACGCGCGCCGGCTCAACGGGCCGGGGCAGCGAAGCGGAGAATTGGAGCGCGGCGTGGTCAAGGCGCGTGGTCGGACGCGGCGGTACACATTGCGAACTGGTAGGCAACGAAGGCCAGCGCACGGCGGCTGCCGGCCCCAGCGGGGCCATTGAAGGCAGCCGGCGGGAAGGTTCGACCAACGGGAGAACCGCACCCACCGGTTTGTCGAAGAAATTTACCGCGCCCCAGCGGGGCGGATGAACCAACCGACAGGCTCATGCGCCCTGTCGGGGCGCGGGGCGTGCGGCACGAGTTCCGGTGGGTGCGCTGCGCTTCCCACCGGCTACCATCAGCTGCGCCTCCGGCGCAAAGACTAGTCCGGAGTTTAACGTTGGGAATTGGGAGCTTCATTTCTTCTCCACCGGCAGCACGCGGACGCGAATCGGTTCCGAAACCAAAATGTCCGCGATGTCCTTCGGCGCGGCGTCGGCAGTGGCGGATTTCATCTTGGTCACAGCGGCGGTCTTCGCGGTCTCGGCGGCCTTCGATTTCTCAGCGGCGGCTTTCGCGGCAAGTTCGGCTTCGGCGCGCTTCTCGGCGGGCGCGGTGTTGACGGCGTCGGCGAGCTTCTTCGCCTCGGCGGCGAGCGTGGCGGCTTCCGATTCGGCCTTCTTCTTTGCGGCCTCGGCGAGCACGACCGCGCCGGGGTTGTTGCGATACTTCACCACGTAGCCGCTGTAGAGCGCGAGCGTGTGCTCGCCGGGCGCGGGCTTGAGCGTGGCGAGGTCGAGCACGAGGTCGGCGGTCTCGGTCCTGGGCGAAATCTCCAGCGGCTTGAGGCCGGTGAAGCCGTTGCCGTAGGCGCGCAGGCGAAGCTGCCCGGAAATCTCGCTGCGCCACGCGAGCTTCAGCGGGATGATGAGCTTCGCGTCAGCCTTCGCTTCCCAGACTTTCGGCTCGCGCGCGGCGACGCTGCTGGGCGCGGGCTCGGCGTCGGTTACGGAAACGGGCACGTCGGCCATAAGACGGGGCTTGGGAATCTCACCGCTCGCATCACGCACCGGCCAAGCCTGCGAAGCGAGGTGAACGGGCCGCTCGACCGCCGCGCCGTTGACTTGCGCGCGACCAAACAACTTCGCGAAGCCGAGCGAACGCGGCGCTTTCTCATCCGCGGTGACGATGAGTTTCCCGTGCGCTTGGCCGGCGGGAATCTTGATGCCCGCCGCGGTCACGCCCGTGGGCAGGCCGGTCATGCCCAGCTCGATTTCGCCGTCGAAGCCGTCGCGCCGCACGACCGCGACCTCGAAGGCCATGCTCGCGCCGGGGCGCAAGGCGATGGGCTTGGAGACCGCGTTGCGGTCGCCGTTGCGCAGCTCGAAGTGAATCGCCCAGCCGGTGAGCGCGAAGTCCGGTGCGGCCTTGCGCACGATCAGCCGGTAGATGTTCGCCGCGTCGCTGCGCGTGCCGCCGAAGAGGTCGCGCACTTGCAGGCGATACGTGCCGTCCTCCTTGATTTCCAACTTGCCCAGCGGGTCCGCCGAGCCGGCGTCGTAAGGCGGGCCGTCGTAGGAATAGCCGTTGCTCGACGGCTTCATCGGCGCGGGGATGTCGTTGAACTCCGCGACATCGGTGAGCTTTTCCTTATCGCCCTCCATCGTCACGCGTTGCACGAGCACGAACGGATCCGTCGGCAAGCCAAACCGCTCGGACGCGACCTCGACCCACCAGACCTCGCCCTTCTTCGCGGTGAACTCGAACGTGTCCACGTCCGCCGCCGGGTAGAACGCGCCGCTGATGTCGCACGGCAACGTGATTTTCTGCGCCTGCTTGTGTTCGTTGTTCGGCTCGGCTTCGGCGGTCTTCGCGATGCCGAAGTCCGTCGCCAGATTCCACGAGAAGGCGTTGACGCTGCGCGTGCGTGCCTCGCGCGGCATGGGCGCACCGCCGGCGACTTCCTGCAACGCGAGCCGGTAGAAATGCTCCGCGCCGCCCCGGAACGTGAGGCTGTGGACCTTGAGGAAGAATTTCCCGTCGGCGGGCGGCGTGAAATCCAGCAGGCCGCTGGTGCGGTTGACGACGAGATCGCGGCCCTGCGCGTCGGCGACGATGAGAACGGGCGTGAGCTTGGAATCAATGCCCGCCGTGGCGACCTCGGCAACGACGCGTTTGCCCTTCGTGGCGGTGAAGGAATAAAAGTCCACGGCGCGCGCGGTCATCGTGGCGTTGCAGATGGAATTGGGCTTCAACTCCAACGCGGTTTCGAGCGAGGTGTTCGGCTTGGTGCGCGTGACTTCGGGCAGCTTGCCGACACTGAACGCGCGCGCGGAGGAGACACCGAGCCGCCCGACGACGGGAAATTCTTCCTCAAGGTCCACAGCCTCACGTTCCGGGGC
>JBJTAU010000268.1:0-45974 GCA_046090965.1 Limisphaerales bacterium
GGCAAACCGGAGTTGGGATTGGTGAGGCCGGACTTGGTGAATGCGGCGAGGGCGGCGGCGGGACTGTGATCCGCACGTCGGCCGAGGGCGATTTGCAAAGCCTCGTTGCGCGCCGAGCCGGGCGGGAGTGTCTGCTCCCACGCGAGCGCGGCGGAACTGTCTGCGTCCGCCCAGACTCCGAGCACGGCACTGGTGGCGGCGCGTCGCTCCGCCGGGCGGGCAAGTTGCTGGGCGAAACGGAGTGCGCCCGCGGCGTCCACCGATGCCCAGCGGGAGAGCAGGGCTTGAAGCACGGCGTCGCGCTCGTCGCGCCGGCCCAACTGCTCGAAGAGGCGGACTACCTGGGGCACGTCAACGGGGGCGACGCGCTCGGCGAGTTCGATCAACTTATCTAAGCGCTGCTCCGTGTGACTGATCCGCAGCGCTGCGGCGAAGGCGGCCGTGAAATCCTCGGCGGTCAAGGGCGGCAGCGGCGGCTCTACTTCCAGCGGTGGCGCGTTAGTGCGGCTGGCCGGTGGACGGGCGAGCGCCGGCAGGACTTTGGACCCGCTGTCCGATCCCCGGATGACGCCCGGCTCTGGGCTGGAACGGGACAGCAGCGTCCGGTCGGCCAGCACGCCAAGGCCCGCGCCCAGCAGCAGCCACAGAGCGGCGAGGGCGAGATCCTTTGGTTTCATGTGCGGGTTGCTTCCGTGCGCGGCGATGGGGAACTTATCCGCTGTGACCGGCACGGGGGCAAACAGAATTCTCGCGCGCGCTCAAGCCAGCCTGGCACTGGCCTTCGCCCGCCCAACCGACGTGCCTCGGTGAATTCCCGCCCTCGCCCGCCAGTCCTTTCCCCTCGTCGCAGACAACCAACCTTCGCCATGAAACTGTCCCACTTCCTTCCTTTCGCCGCCGCATTGGTCCTCGCCACCGCGAGCGCCGAGGCTGCCGCCAAGAAGATCCTCGTCATCACGCAATCCAAGGGCTTTCAGCACAATCCGGTGAAGCGGCCCGCGCCCGACCAGCTCTGCCTCGTCGAGCAGCAGATGAAGGAACTCGGCGAGAAGTCCGGCGTCTTCACCACCGAGAATTCGCAGGACGCCATCGCCGCGTTGACGAAGGAGAACCTGGCCAAGTTCGACGCGGTCTTCTTCTACACCACGGGCACGCTGTTGCCGGCGGGCGAGCCGCGCGAGGCGCTCATGGATGTCGTGAAGAGCGGCAAGGGCTTCATCGGCACGCACAGCGCCACCGACACCTTCCACGACTTCAAGGGCTACACCTCGCTCATCAACGGGCGCTTCGCCGGACATCCTTGGGGCAGCGGCACCCAATGCAGCTTCGTGAACCACGAGCCCGGCCATCCCGTCGTGGCGATGCTCGGCAGCGAGTTCCAGTGGAAGGACGAGATCTATCAATACAACGACTACGATCCGAAGGCCGTGCGCGTGCTCTACAGCCTCGACATGGCGAAGACCTCGCCCAAGCGCCCCTACCTCGTGCCCGTCTGCTGGGTGCGCGAGTTCGGCACCGGCCGGCTCTTCTACACGAACCTCGGCCACAACGACGCCACTTGGAAGGACGCCAAATACCATGAGCACCTCCTCGCGGGCATCAAATGGTCGTTGAAGCTCATCGACGGCCCGGCCACCCCGAATCCCGACGTGCAGCAGGCACACCACAACCATTCCGTCGTCGCCTTCGCCGCGTCGCTCGCGGGCAAGGACGCCGCCCCTTACGTCGCCAAGGCCAAGGCGAGTCCCCAGTGGCTTGCAAACGTGGTCGCCGCCGCCAACGCCGCGAGCAAGGCGCAGGACGCCGTCGGTGCCGTGCGCGATCCCGACCCGAAGAAAACCAAGCCCGAAGACCTCGAGGAACAAAAGGCCCTCGCCAAGGCCAAGCGCATCGCCGCGCAAGCCCAGTTCGAGGAGGAAAAGAAGAAGCTCCTCGCCACGCTGGAAAAGTAATTGCCATCGCCCGCGGATAACGCGGAACACACAGATCAAGAATCTTCGCCCCTCCCCTTATCCGTGTCATCCGCGCCATCCGCGGGCCGAAAGAATCATTTATGAAAAACCTGTTCCTCATCCTCACCGCCCTCGCCCTCACCCTCACCTCGTTCGCCGCGGACTAGGAAGACGGCTTCAAGCCCATCTTCAACGGCAAGGGCACCACCGGCTGGAAGCTCCGTCGCGCCGACGGCCACAACAGTTGGACCGTCGAAGACGGCGTGCTCAAGAACACCGTCAACAAGGGCGAGCACGGCACCGACCTCGTCACCGAGCAGAAGTATTGGAACTTCACCGTGCGCTACGAGTTCATGGTGCCCGACGGCTCCAACAGCGGCTTCTACCTGCGCGGCCGGCACGAGATTCAGATCCTCGGCGACTTCAAGAGCGGCAAGCCCAGCAAGACCGGCAACGGCGCGATCTACAACCAGACCGCGCCCAGCGAATTCGCCAGCAAGCCCGGCGGCGAATGGCAGACCTGCGAAGCCACCATCATCGGCAACAAGATCACCGTCATCCTCAACGGGAAGAAGATCCACGACGCCGTCGAGTGCAACGTCGCCACCGGCAGCGAGATTGACCGGAACGTGACCGAGCCCGGCCCGCTCTTCCTCCAAGGCGACCACGGCACCGTCTGGTTCCGCAACATGCGGATCAAGGAATTGGCGAAGTAAGCGTCCGGCCGAGCGCAGCTAAGTTTCCTAGCGACGCCAATCGCGGGCCTCGCAGGCCAGAGGCTTCCCAGCCATTGGCCAGGGGTATCGATGACCGATGCCATCGCGCCGACGCCCCTACGATCGCGATTTGAGGGGCCAAATACCCCTTGCCAGCCGCCGCCCGGCCGCTAGTGTCCGCCCCGCCTGAACGCCGTGAGTGCGGCGATTCATTGAGGCTGAGAAACGTCGGTCAACAACGCAACCTAACCCTTAACCTCCGTTGCCCTGCAACGTCGGTCGTTAGGCAATGGAGCCTTCGCCGGGCCTTCGCCCGCCTAGTCTCCCGCAGTCACACACACAGTAAGTATGCTAACCATGGAAGAAGCCATGCGCGCGAGCTCGAAACGCTTTGCCGCTGGTGAAATTGTCAAAGGCATCATCCTCGAAGTCCGCAACAAGGAAGTCCTCGTGGACATCGGCTACAAATCCGAGGGCGTCGTCTCCCGCAGCGAGTTTCTTGAACCCGACGCCATCAAGGTCGGGGACGAGATTGATGTGCTCATCGAGAAGCTCGAAGACAAGGAGGGCATGGTCATCCTCTCCCACGAGCAGGCGGAGTTTAAGAAGAACTGGGACCGCATCCGCACCATCTGCCAGGAGGGCGGCACCGTCTCCGGCAAGGTCAAGGCCATCGTCAAGGGCGGCCTCATCGTCCACATCGGCGTCGAGGCGTTCCTGCCCGCGTCGCAGATTGACATCATCCCGCCCAAGAACCTGACCCCGATGCTGGGCAACAACTATGATTTCAAGGTCGTCAAGATCAACGAGGACCGCCGCAATGTCGTCCTCTCCCGCCGCGAGCTGATCGAGGCCGAGCGCTCCGAGCGCCGCGGCAAGCTCCTGGGCGAGATGACGCCTGGCGACATCCGCAAGGGCACCGTCAAGAACATCACCGACTTCGGCGCGTTCATTGACCTCAACGGCCTCGACGGCCTCCTCCACATCACCGACATGAGCTGGGGCCGCATCGGCCACCCGAGCGAAATCCTCAAGGTCGGCCAGGAACTCGATGTCGTCGTGCTCGACGTGAACAAGGAGAAGGAACGCGTCAGCCTCGGCCTCAAGCAGAAGCTCGCCAACCCGTGGGAGGCCATCGAGAGCAAGTTCCCCGTCGGCGCGAAGGTCAAGGGCAAGGTCGTCAACCTCGTTGCCTACGGCGCGTTCGTCGAACTCGAACCCGGCGTCGAAGGCCTCGTCCACGTCACCGAACTCTCTTGGGCCAAGCGCATCGCCAAGCCCTCGGACGTCCTTAAGGCCGGCCAGGAAGTCGAAGCCGTCGTCCTGGGCATCAACCGCGAGGAGCAGAAAATCTCCCTCGGCATCCGCCAGCTCGAATCCAACCCGTGGGAAGCCGCGCAGGGCAAATACCCGCCCGGCACCAAGATCAAGGGCAAGGTCCGCAACCTCACCAGCTACGGTGCCTTCGTCGAGCTTGAGGAAGGCCTCGACGGCATGGTGCACGTGTCCGACATCTCGTGGACGCGCAAGATCAACCACCCCTCCGAAGTCTTCGAGAAGGGCACCGAGGTCGAAGCCGTCGTGCTCGAGATCGACAAGACCAACCAGCGCATTTCGCTGGGCATGAAACAACTCGGCACCGACCCGTGGTCCAGCATTGACCAGTTCTACAAGGTCGGCGACCTCGTCACCGGCAAGGTCACCAAACTCGCCAGCTTCGGCGCGTTCATCGGCCTGGCCCACGACATTGATGGCCTCGTCCACATCAGCCAGATCAGCGAAGAGCGCGTGGACAAGATCAAGAACGTGCTCAACGCCGGCCAGGAAGTGACCGCGCGCGTGGTGAAGATTGACCGCGCCGAGCGCCGCATCGGCCTGTCCATCAAGGCCGCGAACTACAGCCCCGAGCAGCTCAAGGAAGAGCAGAAGATCCTCGACGCGCTCAAGCCCGGCGAGGACCTCGTCGCGCTCCAGCACGCGTTCGACGCCGCCGAGGATCGCTAACCCGCTCCACGGCAGAACCGGTTTCGCAACCGGCAGGCCAGCGATGGCCTGCCGGTTTTTCTTTGCGGTGTCTCGCTGGTCGGAAAGGCGGAGTCGCTCAATGCGCTTGCCAGCCAAGCGAACGTCCCGGTGGGGACGTAACTGGGCGCACCTGCCCGGGATTTCGGAGCGGAGCAAAGCGTCCGGGAGTTGGCACCGGGAAAAGTGATTCCTGCCAACTTCGGCGTTTGCATCGGTCACACTCCCTGCCAGCCTGAGCGTCGTGAAAGCCGTTCGTCTCCGGGTCCCCGCCTTTGGATTGCGGGCCACGCTCACCGCGCTGGTGATGGTCGTCGCGTGCGCCGGCCGGCTTGCTGCCGCCGTTGCGATCACGGAACTGCCGGACCGCCTCCGCGTGACGATTGATGGCGAGGTGTTCACGGAGTGGCGGCACCAGGATTGGGTCGGGCCGTATCTCTATCCCGTCATCGGACCCAACGGCGAGAACGTCACGCGGCACTTTCCGATGAAGGCGGGCGTGCCGGGCGAGGACGCGGATCATCCGCACCATCGCTCCATCCGCTTTTCGCACAGCGATGTGAACGGGTTCAACTTCTGGTGGTCTCCGCCCAAACCCAAACCCGGCCAGTCCGCCGAGGTGAAACTCGAGAAGGTCGAACGCCTCAGCTCAGGCCAGACCGGCGAAGTGGTGCTGTGGAATCAATGGCTTGGCGACGGCAAGCTGGTGTTGCGTGAAAAGGTGCGGCTCGCGTTCACGCCGCTGGCGAACCGGCAGGTGCTGATGGATTACGACGTGGAATTGCAGGCGGCGAATGCGCCGGTCGTCTTCGGCGACAAGCGCGACGGCGGCTTGCTCGTGCGCGTGGCGGGCACAATGAAGGTCGAGTCGGAGAAGGGTGAGAAGGGCAGCGGCACCATCGTGAACAGTCGCGGCGATCGCAACGAGGCCGCGTGGGGGAAACGCGCCGAGTGGACGGATTACTTCGGGCCGGACGCGAGCGGCAAGACGGTGGGCATCGCCATGTTTGACCATCCCACGAACCTGCGTTTTCCCACGCACTGGCACGCGCGGACTTACGGGCTGATGACGGCGAACCGCTTCGGCACGGATCACTTCAAGGGCAACTACGGCGACCACAAGACGGTCATCTGCCGCCCGCACGGCACGAACTGTCCCGCGTGCAACTCGCACTCGGGAGACTTCACGCTCGCAGCCGGCCAGACGCTCACGTTGCGCAACCGCTTCTACTTCCACCACGGCGACGCGCAACTCGCGCAAGTCGCGGCGCAATACGCCCGCTACACGGCGGATCCGGACGCGGTGCTCGGTCGGATGCGGGCCTTGCAGCAGGAGCGGAAGTGGAAGGAACTCATTGAGCAGTTCGGCACGGAGGACTTCGCGGCCTGGCCGGCGAAGGGAAAGGCTGGCGAGGCGCTGCATTTGCGCGGGCAGATTTACTCTTTCCTGAAGGACGGAGCGAAGGCCGAGGCCGACTTGAAAGCCGCCACGCAGCTCGTGCCCAACGACTCCACGATCTGGCTCACGCTCGGCGATAATTACGTGAACAATCTGAACGACGATGAGAGGGCGCTGGCCGGGTATCGCCGAGCGTTCGCCATCACCGGCAAGGGCCAGGGTTGGCAGCCGCTGACCGCCACGGTGTCCATCGCGCGCATTCTCACCAGCCAGGTGAAACCGGACGAGGCGCTCGCCGTGCTTGGCCAATACGGCGATCTCTCCGGCATGGCCACGAGCTGGCGCATCCAGTTGCTCCGCGCCTACGGCCACGCTTACGCCGCGCAGGGCAAGGAGAAGGAATCGCTCGCAAAATTCCGCGAGGCGCTGGCGCTGGAGGCCAAGCCGTGAAGGACGTGCGCTGGCACGTGGCAAACGAACCGAGTCATGGTCGCGCGAAGGCCGCGAAGGGGGCGAAGGACTGGCGGCCCCGTAATGAGGTGGGCGCGCCATCGGAGCGCATCGCCTGCGCAGCTCAAGTCTTCGGCTCGGCCCTCGCCCCCGTCGGGGTCTTCGCGCGACAGCTCCTCGTGCTGCTGGCGTTTGCCAACATCCCTTGCGCCGCCGCCGCTGCGCTCTGGGCCGGCACGGCGAAGGTCGAGATCACGCCCACCGAGGACGCCGCGGTGAACCTGTCCGGCCAGCCGTTGCGCCTGCGCGATCCGCTCTTCGCCCGCGTGCTCGTGCTCAAGGACGCCAAAACCTCCGTGGCCATCGTGTCGGCGGACCTGATCGTTTTCGCGTCGCCGAAAGTCATCGCCGAGGCGAAGCGCCAGTGGGGCGTGGACCACGTCATTCTCACTGCCACCCACACGCACGCAGCGATGGCGCCGCGCGGCCTGCTGATCAAACCTCCCACCGCGCCCGACTGGACGCGTCACGCCAACGGCCCGTCCACCTCAGTCAACTGGCTCAAGCTCTCCGACGATCCTTGGTATGCCGCGACCGAGGCGAAGGTCATCGCCGCCATCGGCAAGGCGATGCAAAGCCTCTTCCCCGCGCGGCTGGCCTCCGGCAAGGGCTCGTATGACAGCGCTTACATGGCGCACAACCGCCGCGACGTCCGGCCCGACCGCGTGCTGCCGCTCAGGGAAAATCCCAACCGCCGACCCACGCAGCCCGTGGACCCGACCGTCGGCGTGCTGCGCGTCGAGGACTTGTCCGGCAAGCCGCGCGCCTTCGCGGTGCATTACGCCTGTCATCCCGTGGCGCTCATGGCCGCCGGCGTGGTGTCGCGCGACTATCCCGGTGCGATGGTGGACCACCTCGAGCAGGAACTGGGCGGCGACTGCATGGCGATGTTTCTCCAAGGCGCGTCGGGCGACCTTGACCCTTACGACCTCCACAATCTGCGCGGCGAGAACCGGTTTAACATCGTGAAGCAAGCCGGCATCGCGCTTGGCAAGGCCGCGCTTCAGCTCGCGGCGAAACTCAAAGCCCCGCCGACCAGCGCGCAGCCCGTGCTCGAAGTAAAAGAGAGCTTGCTCACGATCCCGCACCGCAGTGGCCCGCAGAGCACCGAGGTCGGCCTGCTCACCGTCGTCATCCAGCGCGACCTCGCGCTGGTGGCCATCCCCGGCGAGCCGTTCGTGCAGCACCAGCTCGACCTCACGGCGAAGTCGCCCGTGCCCAACGCCTTCATCCTCGGCCTGGCCTACAGCGGGCGCGGCACGCCGTTCACCGTTTACCTGCCCACCGTGCAAGCCGTGAAGGAAGGCGGCTACGGCGCGGCGGAGTGCAGCTTTCTCGCCGCGGATGCCGGCGAGCGGTTGGTGACCACGGCGTTGACAGAAATGCAGGCGATCGTGGGCAAGACGCCACCCGCCCGATAACGCCCCATCCTTTTCCACCATGTCCACTCCCCACCTCCGTTCAGCGCCGCTGCTGGCGACGCTCGCCTGTCTTTGGTTCGGTGCGCCGGGACCTTTCGCGGCCGAGCCACTTGCTCCAGCGAAGCCCGTCGCGCTTCGCCCACTGCTCGTTGAAGGCGGTGGCCAACTCATCACCACCTCGGCCGGTTGGAAGAAACAGCGCGCAGCGATCCGGGCGGAGTGGCAGGCGTTCCTCGGCGCGTTCCCCAACGAGAAAGCGCCGCTGAAGGCCGAAGTTCTCTCCACCGAAACGCTTTCCGAGTTCACCCGCCAGCTCGTGAAGTATCAGGTCGAGGACGGCGTGTTCACCGACGCCTACTTGCTCACGCCGCGCAACCTCTCCGGCAAGCTGCCCGGCATCGTGGTCTTCCACCAGACCGTGAAATCGCACGCGCAGCAAGCGGCGGGCATTGATGCCTCCGTGCCCGAACTCATGCACGGCGTGCAGCTCGTGAAGCGCGGCTACGTGGTCATCTGCCCGCGCTGCTACATCTTCGGCGAGGGCGCGGGCATCGCCGAGTGGGCCAAGCGCGAACTGGCCCGCCGACCGGCCTGGACCGGCATGGCGCGCATGACGTGGGACGGCATCCGCGCGGCGGACTATCTGGAATCACTGCCTCATGTGGATCGCGAACGCATCGGCTGCCTCGGCCACTCGCTCGGGGCGAAGGAAGTGCTCTACGCCGCCGCGTTCGAGGAGCGGTTCAAGGTCGCGGTCTTCAGCGAAGGCGGCATCGGCCTGACCTTCAACAACTGGGACGCGCCGTGGTATCTCGGCCCGCGCATCAAGCAGCCCGGCTTCACGCGTGAGCACCACGAACTCATCGCGCTGATCGCGCCGCGCCCGTTCCTCCTGCTCGCCGGCAATTCCGCTGACAGCGACCGCAGCGCCGCCTTGGTCGAAGCTGCGCGGCCCGTTTACGAACTGCTCGGCGCGAAGGACCGCGTCCGCCTGCTGAACCACCGCCAAGGCCACCGCTACCCCGCCGACGCGCAAACCGCTGCCGAGGAACTGCTCGATCCACATCTCAAGGCAAAGCGGTGAGCCAGCCGGTTTTGGATTTCCTGCCCCCGACATGACACACAAATACGTGTCCATCCGCGCCATCCGCGGTTAAGCTTCAGCCTATGGATCCTGTTCGTTCATTCGCCCTTTGCTTTGCGCTCTTTGCGTCCTTTAGCGGCCAAGCCTCCGCCGCCGATGCGCCGCTGACCTTCAACGACCCCGCGCCGAAGCGCTACGAACTCACCGCCCGCGCCAGCCAGCTCGACCCGCGCGCGAAGCCGCACCCTGAGATCGAGTTCGTCTTCGAGAAGGACGGCAAACCCGCCGACACCCAGCACGCCTCGGTGGACACGCGCGTCAAGCCGCAGGGCAAGCTCGTCATCTGGCTCATGGGCCACAGCGCACCGCTGGCCGAGCGCGTGAACAGCTACGGTCTGCACTTCCTGCGCGTCCACTACGCGAACGGCTGGTTCGGGAAGTTCGGTGGCCAGTCGCCCGGTGACGATGGGCTGCTGCTCGGCAAAATCCGGCTCGAAGCCGCGACCGGCGAGGACTTCAGCCCGCTGGTGAACATCCCCAAGCCCGACGGCATGATGGAGCGCGCCTTCCAGTTCGTGAAATGGCTCGCGAAGGAAAACCCCGCCGGGCGCTGGGAATTTTTTCTCACCGACGACAAGTCCGGCTTGCGCTGGGACCGCGTCATCATCAGCGGCAGTTCGCATGGCTCCACCACGGCGGCGCGCTTCGCCAAGCACGTGAAGGTGGACCGCGTGGTGATGTTCTGCGGCCCGCGTGACCAGGATGAGATGTGGCAGGCGTTGCCCTCCGCCACGCCCGCGAACCGTTACTTCGGCTTCAGCCACGTGCTCGACGGCGGCTGGTCCGGTGACCACTACTGCCGCTCGTGGGAGTTGCTCGGCCTGCATCAGTTCGGCCCCATCGTGAACGTGGACAAGACCGCCGCGCCTTACGGCCACTCGCGCCGCCTCATCACCGACGCCGACGTGAAAGGCGATGCGAAGCGCGCGCACAGCTCCGTCGTGCCCGGGGGTGCCGCGGCAAAGGACAAGGCCGGCAAGTTCCTGCACGAGGACGTGTGGCGCTATCTCTTCACGCAACCCGTCGAGCAGACCGGCCCCGCCGTCCCGCGCGATCCGGCGTGCAAGGTTCAATCCAAGCCCGCCGCAAAGAAGTCTGCCAAGTGAGCCGCAGCAATTCCTCCCTTGGCTTCGCACGCCGACCCGGTAGAACTCCCTCACAGCTATGAAACGAACCAGCCTTCTCCTCGCCTCCCTTTGGCTGCTCAACAGTCCCGCTTTCGCCGCAGATGCGCCAAAGAAAACCGACCCAGCCGCCAAGCCCGCTGCGGCTCCGCAGGTTTGGCAGCGGGCACCCACGCAGGCGAACGTCGCCTACGGCACGCACGAGCGGCAGGTGCTGGATTTCTACCAGGCGGAATCCGCCACGCCCACGCCAGTGGTCTTCCACATCCACGGCGGCGGTTGGGTGGCGGGGGACAAGAAAGGCGTCGCCGGCTTGGAGAAGTATCTCGCCGCCGGCATCTCGGTGGTCTCGATCAACTACCGCTACAGCACGCAGGCGCAGATTGCCGGCGTGAAGCCGCCGGTCGAATGGCCCATCGCCGATGCCGCGCGCGCACTCCAGTTTGTCCGCAGCAAGGCGAAGGAATGGAACCTCGACAAGCAGCGCATCGGTGCGACCGGAGGGAGCGCCGGCGCCTGTTCGTCGCTCTGGCTCGCGTTCCATGCCGACCTCGCCGACGCGAAGAGCGCCGATCCCGTCGCCCGCGAATCCACGCGCCTGTGGTGCGCCGCAGTTAGCGGGGCGCAGACTTCACTCGACCCGAAGGAGTTGAAGGAGTGGACGCCCAACAGCCGCTACGGTGGCCACGCCTTCGGTTTCATGCCGGACCCGAAAGACAACAAGACGCGTGACACGCAGTTCGCCGCCTTCCTCGCCGCGCGCGAGTCCGTGCTGCCGTGGATCAAGAAGTATTCCCCCATCGAGCACGTCAGCAGCGACGACCCGCCCATTTGGATGATTTACTCCACGCCGCCCGCGCTCGGGCAGGAGCACAAAGATCCCACGCACACCGCCAACTACGGCGTGAAGCTTCAGGAGAAATGCACGCAACTCGGCGTCCCCTGCGAACTGGTCTATCCCGGCGCGCCGGACGTGAAGCACGCCAGGACCGAAGACTTCCTCATCGCCACGCTCAAGGCGAAGTTGTGACTTGCTGGGTCGCGCCGGGCGAGTATCCCAACCACCACGTCGCGGAGCTCCCGGCCTGCCGCTTCAGCGCCGCCGCGGCGAGGGGATTGAAGATTGCCTTCCCGACTCGCTCCGACATTCTCACCGCACATTATGAACCAACGTCTTTCGCTGTCCCTGCTTCTCCTCGCCCTCGCCGCTCCGCTCCGCGCGGCCGATGATTACAAGCCCGGCCCCGACTCCCTCCCGCAGCCGGGCGTGCCCAAGGGCGAGTTGGTCAAGGGCACGTTTGATCAGTCCAAGGTCTTTCCCGGCACGGTGCGCGACTACACGGTGTATCTGCCCACGCAGCTCGACCGCGCCAAGCCCGCGCCCGTGATGGTCCTGCAGGACGGCGGCGGCTACAACGCGACGACGGTCTTCGACAACCTGATTCACAAGAAGGAAATCCCCGCGCTGGTCGGTGTCTTCGTGATGCACGGTCGCGTGAAGGCACCGTCCACGAACGCGCTGGACCGCTTCAACCGCAGCTACGAATACGACGGCCTCGGCGGCGACTACGCGAAATTCCTGCTCGATGAGTTGCTGCCGTTCATCGAAGCGAAGCACGGCGTCAAGCTCTCCCAGAACGGCACGGACCGCGCCATCGGCGGCGCGAGCAGCGGGGCGATCGCGGCGTTCACGGTGGCGTGGGAGCAGCCCGAGGCGTTCACGCGCGTGTTCAGCGCCATCGGCACTTACGTCGGCCTGCGCGGCGGGAATGTTTATCCCACGATCATCCGCAAGTATGAGCCCAAGGCCATCCGCGTGTATCTCCAGGACGGCAGCGCGGACCAGAACATCTACGGCGGCGATTGGTGGAAGGCCAACGAGGAAATGGAGCGTGCGCTCAAGTTCGCCGGCTACGAAGTCGAGCACGCGTGGGGCGACGGCGGCCACAACGGCAAGCACGCCACGGCGATTTTCCCCGACGCGTTGCGCTGGCTCTGGAAGGACTGGCCCGCGTTGCCGAAGGCCGGCCTTGGCTCGCCGCAGTTGAAGGAAATCCTCGTGCCCGGCGCGGACTGGCAGCTCGTCGCCGAGGGCTACAAGTTCACCGAAGGCCCGACGGCCAACGCGGCGGGCGAGGTTTTTTACAACGACGTGCCGAACAGCAAGACCTACCGGGTCGGCGCCGCCGGCAAGGTGAGCGTGGTCCGCGCCGAGACGAAGAAGGGCGACGGCCAGCGTTTCGGTCCCGACGGGCGGCTTTACGCTGTCGCGGGTGGCGTCGAGCAAATCCTCGCTTACGACGCGAGCGGTGCGGTGACGAAAATCGCCGAGGGGTTTCGCGGCAACGACCTCGTGGTCGCCAACAACGGAAACATCTACGTGACCGACCCAAACTGGACCGGCGCGAACACCAACACGAGCAAGGTCTGGCTCATCAAGCCGGACGGCACGAAGCAGGTTGTGGACACGGGCCTCAAGTTCTCGAACGGCGTCACGCTCTCGCCCGACCAGACGCTGCTCTACGTGGCGGACAGCCGGTCGCACTGGGTTTACAGCTACCAGATCAAGGCGGACGGCACGCTCCAGCACAAGCAGCGTTACTTTCACCTCCACATGCCCGACACGGCGGACGACAGCGGTGCGGACGGCCTCCGCACGGACCGCGATGGCCGGCTCTGGGTCGCCACGCGCCTCGGCCTGCAAGTCTGCGATCAGGCGGGCCGTGTGAACTGCATCATCCCCACGCCCAACGGCAAGTGCAGCAACCTGACCTTCGGCGGCCCGAACGGCGACGTGCTCTACGTGACGGCAGGGGACAAGGTCTTTAAGCGTCAACTCAAGGTGAAGGGCGCGGATCACGCATTGAAGCCCATCAAGCCCGTCGCGCCGCGGCTGTAATCAGTCTCTCCACTGCGCTGCGCAGGCCGTTGAAATAATTCCGGAACCCGGCTTGTCTTCCATGCTATGGTCCCCACAGACCGCCGTGCCACCGAAGGTCGGCGTTGAGCGAACTCGAACTCAAACCGCATCAGCCATGCATGCCTCCTCCGCCTCCTCTGCCCCTGCCCAGCGCGCCACCCTGTTGTTGGCGGGGCTGCTCGTCCTCGTCCTGCGCATCAGGCCCACCCGCCCAGCCGGCGCCGCTGAGGTGCCGGTGACCCAGTCTTGGTCTGGCAATTGGAACTACCGCAAATACAACACCACCGGCGCGCTCACCTGCACGGTCGTCGGCGAGCAGAACGGCCAGTGGATCGCCAAGTTCACCGGCACGGCGCTGGGCAAACCCATCAGCTACACCGCGCTGATGACGCCCAAGGCCAGCGGGACCGACACCGCGCTGTCGGGCACGACCAAGGTGGACGGGTTCGATTATCAGTGGTCAGCGACGTTGGCTGGCAAGTCGCTCAACGGCTCCTACCGCGCCTCGAACGGCAACAACGGCGAGTTCCGACTGCAACCTAAGTGAGCTGGCGCGCCGCTACTTCCGCCACTAGTCAATCACCGACGCGATGAGCGCGGTCCAGCCCGTCTGGTGCGAGGCCCCGATGCCTTCGCCGGTGTCGCCGTGGAAGTATTCGTAGAAGAGCACGTTGTCGCGCCAGTGCGGGTCGTTCTGGAATTTCTCGTTCTTGCCGAAGACGGCGCGGCGACCCTCGGCGTCGCGGGCGAAGATGCGGATGAGCCGCTCGGCAAAACCACCGGCGAGTTCGTCGAGGTTGATGGGCGTCTCGTCCTCGTTGCCGCCGGGGATGGTGAACTGGCCGCCGTAGGCCTTCCGCAGCTTGCGCAGCGTCTCGATCATCATGAAGGTCGTCGGGAACCAGATCGGCCCGCGCCAGTTCGAGTTGCCACCCTTGAGCTTCACGATGGATTCGCCCGGCTCGTAGCCGATGCTGCGGTGGCCGAGGGCGTAAGGGTGCCGCTCGTGGTGCTTCGAGAGGCTGCGCAGGCCGTAGGGCGAGCGGAACTCGCCGGGGTTCCATATGACGCGCAGGAGCTTGTGGATCTGCTCGGGGTTCATCACGGCGAGCACGTGGACTTTCCCCTCGTCGGTGTCCAGCGTGGTGACGCAACGCTCGACGATGTCGGCGCGGTGCTGCAGGAACCAGTTCATGTTCGCGCGGAACTCGGGGAACGGTTCGAGCCACTTCTCCTCCAGCCGCTCGAGGGCGAACATCGGGATCAGCCCGACCAGCGAGCGCACGCGGAACTTGTCATGGCTGCCGTCCGGGTGCGTGAGCACGTCGTAGAAGAAGCCATCCTCCCCGTCCCACATCTCAATGCCGTCCTCGCCCATGTGCTTCATCGCGGAGCCGATATAGACGTAGTGCTCGAAGAACTTCGTGGCCGTGGCCTCGTAGGTCTTGTTCTCCTTCGCCAGCTCCAGCGCGATGCGCATCATGTTCAGGCAGAACATCCCCATCCAGCCGGTGCCGTCGGACTGCTGGAGCGTCGTGCCGTCGGGCAATTTCTCGCTGCGGTCCAGCACGGTGATGTTGTCGAGGCCGAGGAAGCCGCCCTCGAAAACATTGTTGCCCTCGCGGTCCACCTTGTTGACCCACCACGCGAAGTTCATCAGCAGCTTGTGGAAGCAGCGCTCGAGGAATTCGCGGTCCGCCTTGCCGTTGCGGACGCGGTCCATGTTGTAAACGCGCCACACGGCCCACGCGTGGACGGGCGGGTTCATGTCGCTGAACTCCCACTCGTAGGCGGGAATCTGGCCGTTGGGATGCTGGAACTGCTCGAAGAGGAGGAGCCAGAGCTGCTGCTTGGCG
Organism: Limisphaerales bacterium; assembly: GCA_046090965.1. Classification (GTDB taxonomy): domain Bacteria; phylum Verrucomicrobiota; class Verrucomicrobiia; order Limisphaerales; family SXTU01; genus SXTU01. The sequence continues at coordinate 15,065 of JBJTAU010000268.1, forward strand.
AATTCCGGATCCACAAGCGCGAAGGGCACGGCCTGGAATGCGAGGTCCCACGCGGCGAACCACGGATACTCCCACTTGTCCGGCATCGAGATGATGCGTTTCGAGTTGAGGTGCTGCCAGTGGCGGTTGCGAATCTTCGCGCGCGACGCGGGCGGCGGCGCGGCGGGGTTGTCGCCCTTGAGCCACTTGCTCACGTCGAAGCGGTAGATCTGCTTGCTCCACAACAGCCCCGCCAGCGCCTGGCGCTGCACACGCTTCTCGTCGGCGGTGGCGGTCTTGGGCTGGATGGATTTGTAGAACTCGTCGGCCTCGTCGCGCCGCATCTGCAGCGTGGTTTCAACTCCGGCCAATGGGCGCGTCAGCTCGCGGTTCGTCAGGCGCAGCCGCACGACGGCGGATTCACCGGGCGGCACTTCAAAGCGGTAGTCGAGGCATGATTTCGTGCCGAACTGCTGCGGGTTGATGCAGGCTTCGCCGTTGACGAGATGGCGGTGGAAGGCGTCCTTCACGAAGTGGCTGCGGTTCTTCGCCTCCGCGCCGAAGAGCAGTTGGGCGTTGGTCTCGTTGTTCGTGAAAAGCGGTCGACCACCGAGCTGCGCGTAAAGCTGGTAGGCGCCGAGCCGGTAGTCGAAGTGCAGCCGCCCGATGCCGGCGCAACAGGAGTCGTCTGCAACCAACGTGAGGTGTGTCCGGTTCGCGGGAGCGAGGTGGATGCGCGGCTCGGGGATCTCGTCACCGCTCCAAGACCAGCGGGTGCGGAACCAGAGGTGCGGCAGGATGTGCAGCGGCGCAGTGTCGGGGCCGCGATTCACCGCCTCAATTCGGATGCAGATGTCCTCCGGCCCGGCCTTCGCATACTCGACGAAGACGTCGAAGTAGCGGTCCTCGTGGAACGCGCCGGTGTCGAGCAGCTCCAGCTCCGGATCGGTCGGGCCGCGCCGTTGGTTCCCGTCAATGAGCTGCTGGTAGGGATAGGCGCACTGCGGATACTTGTAGTTCCACTTGAGGTAGGAATGGGTCGGCGTCGAGTCGAGGTAGAAGTAATACTCCTTCACGTCCTCGCCGTGGTTGCCCTCGTTGGGCGTGAGGCCGAAGAGCCGCTCCTTGAGGATCGGGTCGCGCTCGTTCCACAGCGCGAGCGCGAAGCACATCACCTGGTAGCGGTCGCAAATCGCCGCCAGCCCGTCTTCGCCCCAGCGGTAAGTGCGCGAGCGCGCGTGCTCGTGCGGGAAGTAGGCCCACGCGTTGCCATCCGCGCTGTAGTCCTCGCGCACGCCGGCCCACGAACGCTCGGAGACATACGGTCCCCACTTGCGCCACGGCGAGACCGGCCCGGAGTGCGGCTCATGGAGGCGTTGCTGTTCCTTGGTGTGGTTCACGGGTGAAGTGTGCGGCGAGTTTGCGAGCGGCAGGCTGGCAGTTCAATCTAAATTCGAGTCTGACGCATTGACCAAGACGCCTTGAGCCGTCTCCGGCCGGCTGCTAGGTTGCGCCCATGCGTCCCGTCTCTCGCGGCAGCCTTGCTGCGCTCGCGCTGGCCTTTGGAATGAACGTGTTCGCCACCCGCGCCGCCGAGCGCCCGCCGAACATCCTCTTCGCCATCGCCGATGACTGGGGCGCGCACGCCAGCGCCTACGGGACGAAGTGGGTCAAGACGCCGCACTTCGATCGCGTGGCGAAGGCCGGCCTGCTCTTCACGCGCGCCTTCACGCCCAACGCCAAGTGCGCGCCGTCGCGCGCGTGCATCCTCACGGGCCGCAACTCCTGGCAGCTCGAAGCGGCGGCGAACCACATCTGTTTTTTCCCGCCGAAGTTCAAGGGCTGGGGCGAGGCGCTCGCGGAGCACGGCTGGTTCGTCGGGCACACGATGAAGGGCTGGGGCCCGGGCGTGGCGACGAACGCACTGGGCCAGCCGCGTCTGATGACCGGCAAAGCGTTTAACGAGCGCAAGGCCGCGCCACCCACGAGCGGCATCGCGAACAACGACTACGCCGCTAACTTCACCGACTTCCTCGACGCGACCAAGCCGGATCAGCCGTGGTGCTTCTGGTATGGCGCGGTCGAGCCGCATCGCGGCTACGAGTTCGGCTCCGGAGTGGCGAAGGGCGGGAAGAAACTCACCGACATCGACCGCGTGCCGGCGTATTGGCCGGACAACGAAACCGTGCGCAACGACATGCTCGACTACGCGTTCGAGGTCGAGCACTTCGACCGGCACCTCGGCCGGATGCTCGCGGAGTTGGAGCGGCGCGGCCTGCTCGCGAACACGCTCGTCATCGTCACGTCCGACCACGGCTGGCCTGTCCCGCGCGGCAAGGGCAGCGCCTACGAAGCCTCGAACCACGTGCCCTTCGCCGCGATGTGGCCGCGCGGCATCAAGACTCCTGGCCGCGTGGTGGATGACTACGTGAGCTTCATCGACCTCGCGCCGACGTTTCTCGAACTCGCCGGCCTGCCGTTGGAAAAGTCCGGTTTGGCCGCGAGTCCGGGCCGCAGTCTCACCGACGTTTTCCGCTCGGAAAAATCCGGCCGCGTGAACCCTGCGCGTGACCACGTGCTCATCGGCATGGAGCGGCACGACATCGGCCGACCCGGCGACGTGGGCTATCCCATCCGCGGCATCCTCAAGGACGACGTGCTCTTCCTGCAAAACTTCGAGCCGTCGCGCTGGCCCGCGTGCAATCCCGAGACCGGTTACCTCAACGTGGATGCCAGCCCGACGAAGTCCTTCATCCTCGACGCGCACCGACAGAGTTCCGGCGACATCCCGTGGGCGCTCGCGTGTGGCAAGCGACCGGCGGAGGACTTTTCCGATCTGCGCAAAGACCCCGACGCCGTCGCGAATCTCGCCGCGAGCGAAGCCGCGAAGCCACTGCTTGCCGCGCTCAAGGCCCAACTCCACGCTGAACTGAAGGCACAAGGCGACCCGCGCATGGAAGGTAAAGGCGAGCTCTTCGACCAATACCCGCACGCGAACAAAGGCCACGTCGGCTTCTACGAGCGCTACATGAAAGGCGAGAAGCTCAAGGCGGGCTGGGTAAACCCAACCGACTTCGAGAAGAAACCGCTGGACTAGCTTGTGGAGCCAAACTGAAGTGAATCTGCCGTTACGAAGACCGTGTCGCGCGAAGGAGGCGAAGGAAGAGATGAAGCGAACCCGCTCCCCCTTCGCTCCCTTCGCGGTCTTCGCGCAACCCCATCGATGCACTGTTAACCACATGAAACTCAGCGCTTTTGGTTGCTGCGCCTTTGTGTTCTTTGCGCTCCTTTGCGGAATTGGCCTTTCCGCCGAGACGAAGAAGTCGGCCAAGTCCAACCAGACTAACACCGACGACATGTGGGTCGCGAAGCCGCTGCCCGCCAGCTTTCCGACCAACGTCACGCATCACACCTATCGCAGCGCCGCGATGCAGCACGACGTCGGATACTGCATCTACCTCCCACCCAGCTATGCGAAGGACACCGCACGCCGCTATCCCGTGATCTACAACCTCCACGGCGCGGGCGGCAACGAGACGCGGGCACTCTTCTCCGCTGAGGTGCTGCACGCCGGCATCCTCGCAGGCCAGTGGCCGGAGCTGATCATGGTCTTCCCCAACGGCGGGCGCGGCACGATGTATCAGGACTCCGCCGATGGGCGCTTCCCGGCCGAAACCACCTTCGTGAAGGAGTTGATGCCACACATTGATGCGACCTACCGCACCATCGCGGACCGCCGGGGCCGGTGCATCGAAGGCTTCTCGATGGGCGGACGCGGCTCGACCCATCTCGCGATGCGCCACCCGCAGCTCTTCTGCTCACTCTTCAACCAAGCGGGGAACGTCTATCACGCTGCTGAGCTGGCGAAAACCGTTTCACCGAGCGAATGGCCGGTGAACTATCTCGGCACCGACGTCGCGCACCTGCTGGCCAACGACCCGTTTGCGAACCTCACGAAGAACCTCACCGCCATCAAGGCGAACCTCCGTATCCAGGTCGCGTGCGGCACGGCGGACGACGGTCACTTGCCCACCGTCCGCGAATACCACGCGGCGCTGACGAAGGCGGGCGTCGAACACACTTACTGGGAAGTCGAGGGCCTCGGCCACAACCAGCGCAAGATGATCGAGGGCCGCCGCGCCACCTGGTTCGACTTCCATGTCGAATCGCTGCGACAGGCGGGCGCGGAACTGCGCTATTGGAACAAGCCCTGATCGGAGAGGAGGACGGCAGGATTCACGATTGGCCGCTGGCCGCCAGCGCGCCGCCGCAACTGCTGCCCGCCCCGGCGGTGCAAGCGAGGCAATGGTTCCCGGTTTGAATTTTCCGTTCGGCCAAGTCTGCCGGGCTCACATCCCACAGGTGCAACGGCGGCCCACCATTCGTTCCCGCGTCTCGCGTTTCGCGTTTCGCGTTGAGCTGCATCCCGAGCATCTGGTTGAAGTCGCAGTCGTAGAGTTCGCCGCGCCAGCCGACGCTCAACGTGGTCCGGCACATGAGGCCAGCCACAGTCGCCGGGTTGAAGGCGTTGGCGAGCAGTTCGAGATAAGCGTCCCACTGGCCGCGCGCGCGCAAGTCCTCCGCGAAGCGCGCGATGGGCTGATTGGTGATGGTGAAAAGACCGGTGAACTCGACGCCGAAGCGGCGGCGCAACTCTGCCTTGTAGTCGGCCTCCAACTCCGCCTGCGGTGGCGGGAGCTTCGGGCCGAGTGGATTGTAAACCAGATTGAGCGGCAGCCGTGTGCCGTAGCCAACGGCGTTGAGCTTCCTTAGCGCGCGAATGCTCTTCGCGAACACGCCGTCGCCGCGCTGGGCATCCACGTTCTCCTCCAAGTAGCACGGCAGCGAGGCGATGACTTCAACCCCGTTCGCTGCGAGGAAGTCCGGCAACAAACCAAACGCCTCCGTCTCGATGATGGTCAGGTTGTTGCGGTCAATCACGTGGCAAGCGCACGCGCGCGCCGTCTCGACGAGGAAGCGGAAGTGCTCGCTCAACTCCGGTGCGCCGCCGGTGATGTCCACGACGGCGGGCCGGTGCGAACGAATCCAGCCGGCGACGCGGTGGGCCGTGGGTTCGTCCATCATCTCCGTGCGCCACGGGGCGGCATCCACGTGGCAGTGACGGCAGGTCTGGTTGCACTTGCGCCCGACGTTGACTTGGAGTGTGTGCAGCGGGCCGCGATGCAGCGTGAGGCTGTGACGGGAGAGAAGCTGGGCGAAGCGATTCAAACTCGTGGTGCGTGGTGCGTGGTGCGTGAAAAAGCAGGAGCACTCCAAGCCCTGCGCACGCACCACGCACCACGCGCCACGCTGGCTTCGCCAAGCCGGGCGCGACCGTCGTCAAAGTGTCGTTCTTCGCGGCTCACAACACCCTCATCACGATGCACGTCACGTCGTCCTGCTGCTCGGCGCCCTTGCAGAACTCGCGCACGGCGAGGTAGAGCGCGTCCACGATGCGCGCGGCGGATTGGTCCCGGTTCGCGCGCAGCACGGCCAGCATCCGGTCGGTGCCAAACATCTCGTCGCCCGGCCCCATTGCCTCCTCGATGCCGTCGGTGAGCAGCAACGCGATTTCCCCCGGGTGCAGCGCCACCGGCGGTGCGTTGCGATACTCGGTGTTGGGTCGCATTCCGAGCGGAACACCGGTGCGACGCAACTCCATCCGGACACTGCCGTCCGGAGCGAGGAGGTAGCCGGGCGGGTGACCGGCGCTGACGTAGGTGAGCCTGCGCTCCGACGAATCAAGCCGGCCGAGAAACAAAGTCACGAACCGCTCCGAACCGATGTCCTCGGCCAGCGCGACGTTCGTGCGTGTGAGCACATCGCCGGGGTCGGCGCGGTTCAGGCCGGCGATACGCACGTAGGCACGCGTCTCGGCCATCAGTAGCGCGGGGCCGATGCCGTGCCCCGTCACGTCGCCGACCACAAGGCCGAGACCATTGTCCGCCATCGGGACGAAGTCGAAGTAGTCACCGCCCGCCGCCGCTGCCGGGAAGCTCGCGCCGGCGATGTCAAAGCTGGGCAAGTGCGGCGCCGCCTTCGGGAACAAGTGCGACTGGATCTCACGCGCGACGCGGAACTGCTCGGCGTGCTCCAGCAACTCGCGGCGGTTGCGCTCGCGCTCGGTGATGTCGCGGATGAAGGCGACGAACAGCCGCTGGCCGCCGAGTTCCATGTCGTTGAAGGCCAGTTCCAGCAGCACTTCGGAGCCGTCCTTTTTCAAGCCAGCAGTTTCCAGTGTGCGGCGCTGCGCGGTGGTGACGACCTGCCCGTGCCTTTGAAACGCAGTGTCCGAGGTCGCCCGCAGCTTCTCCGGCAGGAGCATCGAGAAGTTCTTTCCGACCAGTTCCGTGGGCGCGTAGCCGAAGATGCCCTGCACCGCCGGGTTGGCGAAGAGGATGTCGCTCTTGGTGTCCATCAGCAGGATGGCATCCGTGGCGGTCTCCCACAGCAGACGGTAGCGCTGCTCGCTCTCGCGCACCTCGGCCTCGGCCTTGTGACGGGCCTTGCGGACGGCGGCGTCGCGGAGTTCGCGCTCCACAGCGGGCACGAGCCGCGCGAGGTTGCCCTTCATCAGGTAATCGTTCGCGCCGGACTTCATCGCCGCGACGGCGATGTCCTCACCGATGCCGCCGGAGACGATGATGAACGGGAGGTCGAGCTTGGTGGCCTGAAGCAGTTGGAGCGCGAGCGTGGCGTTGAAGCCGGGGAGGTTGTAGTCGGAAAGGACGAGGTCCCACTCCTTCTCCGTGAGCGCGCGGCCCATGTCGTCGGCGGTTTGGACGCGCTCGTAAGTGGTCGCGTAGCCGCCGCGGTCCAGCAGGCGGACCAGCATCTTGGCGTCGAACTCAGAGTCCTCGACCACGAGGACGCGCAAGGGCTGTTTCATGGCGGCAGCGTAAGCGAAACTCAGGTGCCTAACAACTCCCGCGCCTTCGCGCCGAGGTCGGCCTCGCGCATGAGGGATTCGCCCACAAGGATGGCACGGGCGCCGGCGCGCTTGAGCCGCAGGACATCCGCACGTGAGTGAATGCCGCTCTCGGCGACCAGCAGCGCGGCGTGGTGCGTGCCGGGACCGGAGAAGAGCCGGGTGGCGATGCGCTCGGTAGTGGCCATGTCCACGGTGAAGGACTTGAGGTCGCGGTTGTTCACTCCGATGAGCGTCGCGCCGGCGGCGAGGGCTCGCTCCAACTCGGCTTCGTCATGCACTTCCACGAGCGCGGTCAGGCCGGACTCAGTGGCGAGCTGATTGAACTCGCGAAGCTGGCGGTCGTCGAGAATCGCAACGATGAGCAGGATGGCATCCGCGCCCCACTGGACAGCCTCGCGGATTTGCCGGGCATCAATGATGAAGTCCTTGCGCAGGAGCGGCAGGTCCACGGCGGCGCGGATGGCGGCGAGGTAATCGAGCGAGCCTTGGAAGAACTTCTCATCCGTCAACACCGAGAGGCAGCTCGCGCCTGCCGCCTGATACTCCAAGGCAATCTTCACCGGGTCGAAGTCCGCACGGATGACGCCCTTGGAGGGCGAAGCCTTCTTCACCTCGGCAATGAGCGCGACGTCGCCACATCGGGGCTTGCGCAGCGCAGCGAAAAAGTCGCGCAGGCCGCGCTGCCTTAGCGCCGTGCGCAACTCAGCAGCCGTCACCGGCTCGTTCGGGAGCCTAGCGATTTCGAGCCGCTTCTGGGCGACGATGGTGTCGAGGATGGACACAGGGGTTAGTAATTAGTGTTTAGTGATTAGTAGCGAGGAGTCGTGGGCGCTGCCAGCGCGGACTAAATACTAAGCACTAATTACTCCTCTTCGTCTTGCACGCCCTGCATCCGTTTCAACGGGCAGCCCGCGCGGAGCCAGCCGTTCACGAAGTCATCAAGCGTGCCGTCCATGACGGCCTGCACGTTGCTGGTCTGCACGCCGGTGCGGAGGTCCTTCACCATGCGGTAGGGCTGGAAGACGTAGCTGCGAATCTGCTGGCCGAAACCGATCGCGCCCTTCTCGCCGTAGAAGCGTTCCATCTCGGACTTCTGCTGGTCCTCGCGCAGCGCGTAGAGCTTGGCGAGCAGCATCTTCATGCACGTCGCGCGGTTCTGGTGCTGCGATCGCTGGCCCTGCGACGCGACGATGATGCCGGTGGGCACGTGCGTGATGCGGACAGCGGTCTCGACCTTGTTCACGTTCTGCCCGCCTTTGCCGCCGGAGCGAAAGGTGTCGGTCTTCAAGTCCACCGGGTTGATGACGATGTCACCCGCCTCCTCAATCTCCGCGATGACGTCCACGCTGGCGAAGCTCGTATGCCGCCGCTGGTTCGAGTCGAAGGGCGAGATGCGGACGAGCCGGTGCTCGCCGCGCTCGGCCTTGGCGAAGCCGTAGGCGTTCTCGCCCTCGATGGTCATGGTGGCGCTCTTCACGCCGGCGACTTCGCCTTGGAGAATGTCCGTGACCTCGGCCTTCCAGCCGCGCAGTTCGCACCAGCGCTGATACATCCGCAACAGCATGTTGGCCCAGTCCTGCGCCTCGGTGCCGCCGGCCCCGGCGTTGATGCTGAGAATGCAGCCATTCTTGTCGTGCGGCCCTTTGAGCAGGAAGCTCAGTTCCAATGCGTCCAAGTCCGCGACGAACTTGGCCACATCGCGCGTGAGGTCACGCAGGACGGCGGGTTGGCCTTCGACGGGCTCAGCCTCGCCGAGTTCGACCATCATGCGGAAGTCGTCGAGCTGCCTTTCGGCGGCGAGGAGAGGGTCCACCTTCTTGCGGAGGGCGTTGGCCTCGTCAATGGCCTTTTGCGCGGTCTCGCGGTTGTTCCAGAACGACTCCTGCGCCATCACGGAGTCCAGCTCCGCTATCCGTTTCTGCGTGCCGGGCCAGTCAAAGAAACCTCCGCATCTGGGCGAGCTTCTCTGCCGTGGTAATCAGTTGCGCCTTCACCGTGTCGAACATAGGGCGGTGAATCTAAGGGGAAACGGGGCGTTGCCCAGCAGAAACTCGCGCACCGTCCGCAGCGGGCTCGGCCGGGCCAAAGCTGAATTGACGGCTCCCACTTCGGGTCTAGTTTTGTCGCGTGAACCACCTGATTTTCCCGCTCCTCGCTTTGCTCGCCGGGAGCGTCTGCTCGAACCTCTTCGCGGCCACGGCTTATGACGGGTTGCCGTCCGGCCTCGACCAGCGCACCCCGCTCACCACCTCGCGTGTCATCGGTTCGCCGGAGCCGCCGCCGATGCTGCGCGCGAAACCTGCCTGGCCGGGGTTGAGCTTCAACCACTCGCTGTTCATCGGGCGCGATGCCAGCAGTGACGGCTTTCTCGTCGTGGAGCAAGCGGGCCGCGTGCTGTCGCTCGCGCGCGACCAGGCGGTGAACACGACGAATCTCTTCCTCGCGGTGCCGGACCACGAGCTCTATTCGGTGTATTTCCACCCGGGCTTTGCGACGAACCGCTTTGTGTATGCGTTCGCGAACGGGCCGACGAAGTTGATCACCAACAGCGCCACGGGCGTGGTGCTGGGCGGGACGAACCGGTTTAACCGCATCCTCCGCTACACAGTCACGGCGGCGGGCGCGGCGGACCCGGCGTCGGAGTTGGAAATCATCAAGTGGTGGTCGAACGGGCACAACGGCGGCGAGATGACCTTCGGCCTCGACGGAATGCTTTACATCACGTCGGGCGACGGCACGAGTGACTCGGATGGGAACAACACCGGCCAGGACATCACGGACTTGAACTCCGGCCTGCTGCGGCTCGACGTGGATCATCCCGCGCCGGGCAAGACGTTCTCTATCCCGAAGGACAATCCCTTCTGGGACATCCCGGGCGCGCGGCCGGAGTTGTGGGCTTACGGTTTTCGCAACCCGTGGCGCATCACGATGGACCCGGCGGACGGCGGGCTGCTGGTGGGCGACATCGGGCAGGACCTCTACGAGATGATTGAGCTGGTGACGCGCGGCGCGAACGTCGGCTGGAGCGTGCGCGAGGGCAACCACCCTTTCCACGCGCAGCGCAAGCTCGGGCCGCACCCGGTCACGCCGCCATTGGTCGAGCATCACCACGCCGAGGCGCGATCCATTACCGGCGGCGTGGTGTATCAGGGGAGCAAGTTTGCCGAACTGCGCGGCGCGTATCTCTATGGGGATTACGGCACGGGAAAAATCTGGGCGCTCAAGCGCAAGGGCCACCAAATCACTTGGCACCGCGAGATTGCGGATACGCCTCACCAACTGCTCGCGTTCGCCGAAGGCCGCGCGGGCGAAATCTTCTACGCGGACTACGCCGGACAACTCTACGAACTGGAGCTGACGCCGCCGGAGACGAAGAAGCGCCCGCCCTTCCCGAAGAAGCTCAGCGAGAGTGGGCTGTTCGCGAGTGTGAAGGGCCATGTCGTTCAGCCCGCGCTGATTCCGTATTCGGTGAACTCGCAGTTGTGGTCGGACGGCGCGCACAAGGAGCGGTTCATCGCGCTGCCGGGCACGAACCAGATCACCTTCAGCGAGGGCGGCGGCTGGAAGTTCCCGGAGGTCACCGTGCTCGTGAAATGCTTCGCGCTCGATCTCGAAGCGGGGAACGCGAAGTCACGCAAGTGGGTCGAGACGCGTTTCCTCCTCTTTGAGCAAAACGAGTGGGTCGGCTACAGCTACCGCTGGAACGATGCGCAGACGGACGCGGAGCTAGTTGAAGCGAAGGGCGCGGACCGCGATTACAAGATCAAAGACACCCGTGCACCCGGCGGCTCGCGCAAGCAAACGTGGCATTACCCCAGCCGAGCCGAGTGCATGACCTGTCATAGCCGCGCCGCGCAGTTCGTGCTGGGCACGACCACGCTCCAGATGAACCGCGAGCACGACTACGGCGGGGTGAAGGCGAACCAGCTTCGCACCCTTGCGCACATCGGCGCTTTCAATCTGAAGCCGGGCGCGGACGGCGTCGCCAAGCTGCCCAAGCCGTCGGAAAAGATGGCGGCGTTGCCCAATCCCTACGACGAGGCCGCGCCGTTGGAGGACCGGGCGCGCTCCTACCTGCACGCGAACTGCTCGCATTGCCACGTCGAGGCCGGCGGCGGCAACTCCGCCATCACGCTGCGCTGGAATACGAAGTCCGAGCAAATGAAGTTGATCGGCGTCGCGCCGCTGCACGACAAGTTCGGTATTGCTGACGCCCTGCTCGTCGCGCCCGGAGTGCCGGAGCGCAGCGTGCTGATGCAACGCGTCCTTCGCGTGGGCCAAGGTGGCATGCCGCCGCTCGCCAAGACGCTGGTGGACGAGCCGGCGGTGAAGATGCTGGGTGAGTGGATTCGCGGGGTGAAGCCGCCAGACGGAAAGTGATAAGTAATTAGTGCTAAGTAGGCTCGCGCAGAACTTCGCCCGTTGCGACTAATCACTAATCACTAAGCACTGCTTCAGGCCAACACTTCCCTGACCACGCTCCCGCCCGGCGTCATGGGACGGAGCCGCCCGCCCGCATCCTCCACGAAGCCGTCCGGGTCAATGCCCATCGCGGCATACACTGTCGCGATGAAATCAGCCGGGCTGACGGGCTTGTCGGTCACGCGCTCTGCCTTCGCATCGGAAGCGCCGTGGACGTAGCCGTGCTTCACCCCCGCCCCGGTCAACAGGATGTTGTAAACCATGGACCAATGGTCGCGGCCCGCGCTGCCGTTGATCTTCGGTGAGCGGCCCATTTCGCCCATCACGATCACGAGCGTCTCATCGAGCAGGCCGCGCGCTTGTAAATCCTCACACAACGCAGAGTAAGTCTGGTCCAGCGGGGGGAGGCGGTGGTTCTTGCAGATGTTGAAGTGGTCGGAGTGCGTGTCCCACGCGGTCGGGTCGCCGCCCACTTTCTCGAAGCATTCCCAATACACGGTGACGAAGCGCGTGCCGCGCTCCACCAACCGCCGCGCGGTCAGCGCTGATTCGCCGAAGAGATAGCGGCCGTAGCGGTCGCGCAGCGCGGGGGACTCGTCGTCGAGATCAAACGCACGCCACGCGCTGCCGTTCGAACTGTTGTCGGCCAGGATGTCGAGGGCACGCTTTTGGTAGGCGTCGAAGCGCTCGTAAGCCTCGGAGTTGCCCACGCGGTCGGCCTGCAGGTGGAGTTGCTCGGCAAGCGAACGGCGGCGGGCGAAGCGGTCGAGGGTGATGTCGGCGGGGAGTTTCGTGCCGGGCACGAGGATGTTGCCCGCCGCCTGACGCTGGACGTCGTAGAAGGACTTCGGCTCGTAGGTGTCGCGCAATTCCACATCGGTCACGAGCGGATCCCACTTGCGCCCGAGCCAGCCGGCGAAGGGGCCGGGGCGGGTGATTTTCTGACCCCAGCCCGGCGCGCACGGCATCCACACGCTCGGCGGCGCGGAGCTGCGGTTGGCGCGGGAGAGATACTCGACCATCGCGTTCATGCTCGGGGCTTGCGTGTTGAGCACGGGCACGAGGGACTCCAGCTTGTCCGCGGGCGCGCCGGACATCGTGTAGAGCATCCCGGCGCTGTGGTCGTTGTGGTCGTGGGTGGCGGAGCGGATGAGCGTGGAGCGGTTCATCCACATCGCCATGCGCGGGAGGTATTCGCAGAAATGCACGCCCGGCAGCGAGGTGGGAATGGAGCCGAACTCGCCGCGCAGTTCGCGGGGCGCGTCGCGTTTCGGGTCGAAGGTCTCTTGCACCGCCGGGCCACCGAAGAGGTAGAGGAGGATGACAGACTTGGCCTTGCCCCGGCCCGGCCCGGCGGGAATCGTCGCCTCCGCACGGAGCAACTCCGGTAGCGACATGCCCAGCAGGGACAGCCCGCCCAGACGCAGCATCTCGCGGCGATGGAGGCCGTCGCAGGCGGTTTTACTCTGGCCGAGGACGCGAATCATGCTGGCAGAAGGAAACTCGAGCTGATGGCGTGAACCGTAGCGGCGCAACCGGACCCGTCAACGCGGTAAATCATGGGAACATGGCTTGGAATGCCGGTCGGAGAATCCCCCAGAATCCCCCAAATTCTCGGTTGACAAGCCGGTGGGGAATCCTAGTTTGGCTTCAGTTATTTGAAGCTTTGATTCGGGCGGCAGCACGTTTCTTCAGAGGGGTTCCCCACCCCCACCTCCTTGGCGTCTGCTGCCCGAATCGTTTTTTCCAAGGATCATCTCCCGTCACTTTGCGGCTTGCGTCCCCTTGACGTGCTCCAGCACGGCCTTCCGCATGGCCTCGCTGGCCTTGGTCGTGTTCGTGTGGCCCGCGTCGGGGTCGTGGTGGATGGATTTCTTTCCGCTGACGTTGTTGTAGGCGGCATACACGCTGGATGGCGGGCAGGTCGTGTCAACGAAACCCACGGTGAAGATGGCCCCAGCCCTCGTGCGCGTGGCGAAGTTCATTGCGTCGAAATAGCGCACGGCGTCGAGCACGTTTGCGGGTGGTTGCTCGCCGGTGGCGATGAACTTGGGCCAGCCGTTGATGCGGCCAACCTTGAACCCCGTATGGTCGCAGCCCGCCGGCACGCCCGCCGCGAAGAACGTCACGCGCGCGTCCAGTCCCGCCGCGACGATGGCCTGATAACCACCTTGGCTTGACCCCATCACCACCACCGTCCTCCCGTCCCACTCCGGTTGTGCGGTCAGAAAATCCAGTGCGCGCACGAGCCGCAGGAACATCCCACGAAAGTAAATCGTGTCGCGTGATTCCCGGCCGCGCGCGCGGTAGTCCTTCAAGTCGCCGTTCGCCAGGTCCGTGTAAAACTTGTCCGGCTGGCCGTTGGGCAAGCCGTGCGCGTTGATATCCAGTGCGAGGAAGTTCTGCTTCGCCCAGCCCGTTGCGCCGCCGAGGCTGGAGCTGCGCACGCCCGCGCCGTGGACGGTGAGGATGATGGGCAGGCTCTTGGGCTTCGCCTCTTCCGGCTTGGCGAAATAGCCGGACACGGGAGCGCCGATGGAGTCCGCCTGCAAGTCGAACGCCACCACCCCTGCCGTCGCCTGCTGCACTGGCGTCAGCCGCGCGTTCACCGGCACGGCGGCGAGCAGCTTCTTCTGGCCGGCCCAGAAGGCGTCGAAGTCCGCCGGCACTGGCTGGCTCGGTTGGATCTTCAGCGGGTCAACGCCCGCCGCGCCGAGACTCGTGTAAGCCCGTTTCTCCGCGCTCGTGAACGTCACGCGGCATTGAAGGAATCCAGGTTCCGCCAACTTGCCGGTAACCGTCGCGCTGCCGTTGACGAGTTTCGCCTTGCCGCTCGTAGTGGGCGGCACGCCGTCCTTGGTGAGCGTCCATTGCACCTCAGCGTCGGTCACCGGGGTTTTGTCGAGCGCGAGCGTGATCTTGAACATGACGTTTTCGCCGGACTGGTAGAGCGCGTCAGCGCGGTCGGCGGAGACCCGGAGGACGTAGTTCGTGGAGGACTTGGCGTCCGGTGCGGAGGCGATCAATGCCGGCCCAAGCAACGCGGCCAGCAAGAGGGAACGACACGGTGGGCGAATTTGCATGGCGCGGATAATCCCGCCCGGCTTCGGCGCGACAAGTCATTTCCCGGCGCGTGGTGAAATCCATTGGCTCCGACGCCCCGTGCCAGCTACCTTCGCCTCGTGACCATCGAATACGTCTTCAAGCTCGACGACGGGCAGACCTTCAACTTCGAGGTGGACACGGAGCGCACCTACCAAGCCCGCTTCGACAAGGTAGAGCATCCGTTTTGGACCAAATTGGATTTTTAGAAGTGCAGCCTCTGCCCGCTGGCCAGCGAAGAGTTCCGCCATTGTCCCGCCGCGCTCGATGCCAAGAAGATCACCGAGACCTTCCGCTCGATGCTCTCTTACGTGGAGGTCACGCTGGAGGTCCGGACGCCAGAGCGCACCTACGTGAAGCGCACCGACGCGCAGACCGGACTGCGCGCGCTCTTCGGCCTGGTAATGGCCACCAGCGGCTGCCCGATCCTGTCGCGGCTCAAAGGCCTCGCCAGCACGCACCTGCCGTTTTCGACGATGGAGGAAACCATCTTCCGCACCGTGGGCGCGTATCTCATGCAACAGTTCCTCATCCACAAAAACGGCGGCGAACCGGACTGGGAGCTAAAGGGCCTGTATCTCCTCTACGAGCAACTCCAGGAAGTGAACCGCTGTTTCAAGGGCCGCATTGACGCCGCCTCCGAGCAGGACGCGAACATGAACGCGCTGGGCTCACTCATCTACCTGGCAATGGGCGTGTCTTTCTCGCTGGAGGCGCAGTTGCAGGAAATCCAGCACCTGACGATCTCGCCGGCGCAGTTGGAGAAGTGAAGGCCGTGCTCCTCACGGCATCGCCGTGAACCAACGTTCCCAACGCGGTGCGAACCACCGCTCGCGGTCGAAGGACAGAGCCACGGCCGTCGCCCGCCCGACGATCTGTCCGCGCGGCACGGGGCCGAAGTAGCGCGAGTCAAGGCTGTTGTCCCGGTTATCGCCGAGCATGAAGTAATGGTCGGAAGGAATCGTCGCCGGCCCGAAGCTGCGCAGTGCTGGCAGCGCAGGCGTGGCCATCACCGGGTGCTTCCGCTCTGGCAACTGCTCGCTGGCAAAATCGTGGCGCGGCTGCTGCGCGGTGGGAACGGCGTTGACCACCGTGGGGTCCAGCGCGGTGTAGTCCACGGCGCGGCCATTGAGAAAGAGCCGGTTGTCGCGCAACTCGATGGTGTCGCCCGGCAGGCCGATCACGCGTTTCACGAGCCGCTGGCCGTTGGCGGGGGAAAAGAACACGACGACTTCACCGCGCGCCGGGTTGTCCCACTCGGCGAAGTGCCAGGTGGTGTAGGGCACCTTGAGATCGTAGGCGAGCTTGTTCACCCACACGCGGTCGCCTTCGAGAATGCTGGGCTTCATCGAGCCGGTGGGCACGTCGTTCCAGTCCGCCAGCGCCGAGCGCAGCGCGGTGGTGACGAGCACGATGAGGAGGCAAGGCTTCAGCCACTCGACCCAGAAGCGGCGGGCGGCGGGTTTCAGACGGGCGGCTTTCATGCGGCGAGTTGGAGCGTTCAGCGGGATTGGCGTTCAATCTCTCCCATCGCCCGACATTCTAATGTTGGCCGCCCCGTGCCGCTACTCCTCCGCCACAAACCACTTCAGATGCTTGTTAATGACCGGTTGCTGCTTCGCTGCATCGCGGGCGGATTGCGCGCGAAACTCCACGCGCACCTGCGCGAGTTCGCCGGCATCGAGCCAGTTGCCACCGCATTGCGGGCACGAGTCCAGATGCGTGCCGCGTAGCTGGTTGAAGTAGTGGCGCATCATCGCGACGTTGCACTTGGGGCAGCGGCGCTTCGCCTGTGGGTCCACGTGAACGGTCGGATCCATCGGCACAGTCAGCAGCGCGTCGTCCACTGTCTCGTGCGGCTCGTCGAAACGCTTCAGTTCGAAGTTGTCACACCACTATCCGCCGCAGCCAGCCACGCAGGCATCCACGTCCACGCCCTCGACGGCGAAGGTCGTGAGTAGACGGGCGCAGGCGGGACAGTTCATGGCGAATGCTGGCGAACCTAGTGGCGAAGCGCACGGGCGTCAACCGGGCCTTGCGCACTCGCGCCGGCCTCGCCATCTTCGGACCATGCGCCCGCTGCTACTGCTCACTGCGCTTTTCGCGTCCCTGCATTGCTGCGTTGAACCTGCCACCGCCGCGCCGCGCCCTCCCAACGTCGTCTTCATCATCGCCGACGATCTCGGCTGGGGTGACCTCGGCTGCTACGGACAAAAAATCATCCGCACGCCGCACCTCGACCGCCTGGCCGCGGAGGGGATGCGCTTCACGCATCACTATTCCGGCAACGCCGTCTGCGCGCCGTCGCGCTGCGTGTTGATGACCGGCAAACATCCCGGCCACGCGTTCATCCGCGACAACCGGCAGTTCAAGCCGAACGAGGAAGGCCAGTATCCGATCCCCGCCGATACGATCACGCTCGCGAAACTTTTCCAGCAACGCGGCTACGCGACCGGCGGCTTCGGCAAGTGGGGACTCGGCGGGCCGGGCACCACGGGCGAACCGCTCAAGCAGGGCTTCACGCGCTGGTTCGGCTACAACTGCCAGGCCGTCGCGCATAATTTTTATCCCGAGTATTTGTGGGACAACGACCGCAAAGTGCCGACGCGGAACGCAAAATTTTCCGCGCACGACACTCTCAAACCCGGTGAAGACGCGGCCGACCCGAAGTCCTACGCGCGTTTTCAGAGCAAGGAATACTCGGCCGACTTAATCGCCGAGCAGGCGCGCGCCTTCATCCGTGCGAACAAGGACAAGCCCTTTTTCTGCTACGTCCCCACGACCGTGCCGCATCTCGCGCTGCAGGTGCCGGACGATTCGCTCGCCGAGTATCTCGGCAAGTTTGACGATCCGCCCTACGCCGGTGGCAAAGGCTACCTGCCGCATTTCAAACCGCGCGCCGCCTACGCCGCGATGATCACGCGTATGGACCGCGAGATCGGGCGCACGATGGAACTCGTGAAGGAACTCGGCCTCGACGAGCAGACGATTTTTGTTTTCACGTCCGACAACGGCCCGCTCACCGGAAATCATCAGGGTCTCGCGGGCACGGATTGCGCGTTCTTCAACTCCAACGGCGGCCTGCGCAATGGCAAGGGCAGCCTCTATGAAGGCGGCGTGCGCGTGCCCGGCATCGTGCGCTGGAAGGGCCGCATCGCCGCGGGCGCGACGAGCGAGCGCGTGACCGGTTTCGAAGACTGGATGCCCACGCTGCTTGAACTCGCTGGCTTCAACGAACACACGCCGAAGGCCATCGACGGCCTCAGCTTCGCGCCGACCTTGCTCGGCCAGAGACAGGCCGAGCGACCCTTTCTCTATCGCGAGTTTCCCAGCTACACCGGGCAGCAAAGCGTGCGCGTCGGCGACTGGAAGGCCGTCCGCCAAAACTTGAAGCCCGCGCCGGCGAAGCAAGCCGCGCCAAACCTGGCGATTCAACTCTACAACCTCCGCGCCGACCCAAGCGAAAGCACGGACGTGGCGGCGCAGCACCCGGAGGTAGTGGCGAAGCTCGAAGCGATCCTGCGCGCCCAGCACGCGGTAAGCACAGAGTTTCCCCTACCAGCGCTGGATCGCCTTTAGGCCGTCGAGGCTGGCGATCCCCAGCCCTGACGTGCTGCGCTGATCCCTGCCCGCAGAAAATTCATTTCCCTTTCCTGAGCACTTACCTACTGTGACCGCCTCATTCGTCGCGCCCGGGCGCACGCAACCTGAATCGAAATATGCCGCTGACACACACGACCGACCTGTTCGCCAAGGCCCTCAAGGGCAAATACGCCTTGGGCGCGTTCAACGTGAACAACATGGAGTTCATCCAAGCCATCGTCGAAGCCGCCGAGGAGGAAAAGGCGCCCCTGATGCTCCAGATTTCCAAGGGCGCGCGCGACTACGCGCACCCCGTCTATCTCAAGAAGCTCATCGAGGCCGCCGTCAGCCTGAGCAACATTCCCATCGCCGTCCATCTCGACCACGGCGACACCTTTGAGCTTTGCAAGCAGTGCATTGATGAAGGCTTCACCAGCGTGATGATTGACGCCTCCCACGATCCGTTCGAGAAGAACGTCGAGGTCTGCCGGAAAGTCGTGGACTACGCCCACAAACACAACTGCGTGGTCGAAGGCGAGCTCGGCATGCTGGTTGGCGCGCAGCACGACGATGGCGAGGAAGGTGGCGCCTACTCCAAGGGCGGCTGCTACACGCACCCCGAGGAAGCCGTGGACTTCGTGAAGAAATCCGGTGTGGACTCGCTGGCCGTCGCCATCGGCAACAGCCACGGAGCCTACAAGTTCAAGGGCGAGCAACACCTCGACCTCGAACGCCTCAAGGCCATCAAGAAGGCCCTCATGGACGCCGGCCTCGGCGACTACCCGCTAGTGCTCCACGGGGCCAGCTCCGTGCCGAAGGACCTTGCGCAGAAGATCAACCAGTTCGGTGGCGGCATGGGTGAGGACACCGCTGGTGTGCCGGAGTCGGATATTGAAGTGGCCCGTCGCACCGGTTGCACCAAGGTCAACATCGACACTGACCTGCGTCTGGCGATGACCGCCGCCATCCGGGAAGTGCTCTGGACCAAGCCGAAGGAGTTCGACCCGCGCAAGTATCTCGGCCCGGCCCGCAAGGCGGTGAAAGAGTTGGTCCGCCATAAGATGCGCAACGTCCTCTGCTGCTCCGGTCACGCGTTCGATTGAGCCTCAACCTTCTGAAATGCGAAAGCGCCGCCGGAACAGTCCGGCGGCGCTTTTCTTTGCCCCGGTTGCCCGGGGCAAAATAAAACCGGGGCTAGCGACCTGAGGAAGGCCATCTAGCCCCGGGGAGTTTGCAGAAACAGCACGCAGTAGGCTTATGTGGGAACTCATTCGGAGCCGTGCCTACTCCGAACGAAACCTGTTTGGCTTACAAAGAACTTGCAGCGTTCTTGCCAGAAATCGTTGCTGCCTACGCGGGCAAAGAAACCATCATGCAGGCCCGGTGTCAATCTCCCTGAAAAGATATTACCAGCCCTGTTTGGCGGAATAAGCGGAAGCGCCGGACCTAGTCACCAAACAGTTTCCGCATCTGCTCACGCGCGGCTGATTCACGCGAGCCGTCCGTGCTGGGCGGCGTGAACTTGCGCTTCACGAACTCGAAATACTCGCAGAAGTTGCCGGCGTGCTTGTCCATCTCCGGGTCCGCGCGGCGATCGCGGCACTGGTGGGCGGCACGGGGGTCGTAGCTCACGCAGTTGACGCAGCAGCGCAGGTCGGCGCGGCACTGCGCGCAGGTTTCGCCGCGGCCCGGGTTCACGGAGAACGTCCATTCCGTGCCACATTTCCAGCAGTGTCGTGTCATGCGGGAAAAGGTAAGTTCAAGGTTCAAAGTTCAAAGTTCAAAGTTCGCCCGCCAGGAGCACGCGGTTGAACCTGAAACCTTGAACCTTGGACCCGAAACCTTGAACCTCCCGCCATGTCCGCCTACGCACAGTTACTCGACGCCGCCATCCGCGACTTGGAGGAACGCAAGGCCGTCGGGGAACGCTTCATCACCGTCGCCCCCGCGACCTTGAGCGCGCTCGCGGCTCCGACAGCGGCCACGCCGCCCGCGCGTGCCAAGCCCGCCGAGATTCTTGCGCCTGCGGCTCGCCCCGCCACCGCGCCCCGGGCCGGCAGTTCGCAACCGCCGTCCGCACCGCCTGCCCCTACCTCGCGTGCCCCGCTCTTTCCCGCCGTTCAACCGCCGTCCAACCCATCCGCCGCTCCCGCACGTTCCACCGCCCTGCCGCCGTTGCCGGCACTCAACATGTCCGCCGCTGAGAAGCCCGCTGCCTTCGCCGCGCTGCGCGAGCGCGCGCTGGCCTGCACGAAATGCCCGCACCTCGTCACCACGCGCAAGAGCGTGGTCTTCGGCGTGGGTGATCCCAACGCGCAGCTCATGTTCGTGGGTGAAGCGCCGGGCGCGGACGAGGACGAGCAGGGCGAGCCCTTCGTGGGCCGGGCGGGGCAAATACTCACCGGGATGATCCGAGGGATGAACCTCTCCCGCGAAACGGTTTACATCGCCAACATCCTTAAGTGTCGCCCCGACACCCTGCCCGGCATGCGCGGCAATCGTCCCCCGCGCCCCGAGGAACGGGCCGCGTGCCTGCCGTATCTGCTCGAGCAGATTCAACTCATTCAGCCGCGCGTGCTCGTCGCGCTGGGCGGCACGGCGGTGGAAGGACTCTTTGGTCAGGCCGAGGTGCGCATCACGCGGTTGCGGGGGAGCTGGATGAACTTCCATGGCACGCCGGTGATGCCCACTTTCCATCCCAGCTACGTCCTCCGCGCCGAGGACGGCCCCGGCAAGGGCCGCGCCACCAAGCGCCTGGTCTGGGAGGACATGCTGCAAGTCATGGAGCGGCTGCAAATGCCCATCAGCGAGAAGCTGCGCGGGTTTTTCAAGTAGCCGCGGCTGGCCGCGCAGGAACGCAGCGATGAACAGGGAGAACTTCCAACGTCCAACGCTCAACTGCCAACGTCCAAAGGGGCGCTCGGATGCGGCGGGGGCTTCGTTGAATGTAGAAGGTTGGAAGTTGGACGTTGAACGTTTTCCCGATTCCTTCCTTGTGCTCTCTGCGCCCTTTCGCGGCCAATTCTCCCCGTGAAGAAGCCCGCCAAAATCGGCCTGTGGCTGCTGTTCTTCGCCGTGCTGGGCGTGCTGGCGCTGTGGTTGGAACACGAGCGGGCCAAGGCGCGGCTGGCGGCGTTCAAGGCGGACCTCATCGCCAAGGGCGAGAAGCTCGCCATCGCCGACCATGTGCCGAAACTCCCGCCCGCGGTTTCGAACGCCGCGCCGGACTTCATCGCCGCGGCCAACCGGCTCACGGAGCTGAAGGCCGAGTGGCAGCTGGCGCGGATGCGAATGGTCGCGCCCGGAAAGGCCCGCGTGACGTGGCGGCAGCAGGAATTGCCGACCGAGAAGGAGCCGGACCTCTGGCCGTTCATCGTCGCCCATGTGGAAGACAACCGTCCGCTGCTCGCTGAGATGGCCGCCGCGCTGGGCCGACCGGAGATAGTGTTCAACTTGGATTACACAAAGGGCTTCAACCTACTGCTGCCGCATGTGGACAAACACAAGCGCGCGGTTTCCGTGATGGCCAACGCAACACTTGCAGACCTGCACGACGAGCAGACCGCTTCAGCCTTCACCAACCTGCTGGCCGCAGTTCGCTTCGTGCGGCTCAATGAAGAGCCATTGCTCATCTCTCAACTGGTGCGCGTTGCCTGCGGGCAAATCGCACTCGGAGCAACTTGGGAAGGGCTTCAGTCCGTTGGCTGGCGCGAAGCTGAACTGCGTAAGTTGCAATCCGAGTGGGAGGGCTGGGACATGAAGCGCGGCTGGCTGGCGGCGATGCACATGGATCGGGCGATGGGTGTGGACACCTTCGCGCAATGCCGGGGTAACCCAGAGATGATGCGGCTGCTAAATGGCATGGGTGCTGGTGGCCCCAGCAGCTCCGGCGGTTCCTTCTTCGATGACCTCATCAATAATCCCGGCCGGGCTGGGGAGCGGGCGTTGGGCTTCGGTGTCTCGATCGGCTGGACCCTCTGGTTCTCTTACGATGACGAACGGTGGGCTTTGAACTGGCATCTTGCCTGGCTCGGCGGTGCGCGGCAGGCGCATCAGTCCGACTCCAACGCGCTGCCGTTTGCGCGGATGGACGCCGCCGCCAAGCCGTTCGAAACGCCGCCGACCACGCACATCATCTCGCGCCTGATGTTGCCGAGCCTGGGCAACATGCAGAAAAATTTTGCCCACTACGAGGCCGTCCGCCGCCTCACCGTCACCGCCATCGCGCTGCACCGGCACCGGCTGAAGCACGGGCAATTCCCCGCGTCGCTCGGCGCGCTGGTGCCGGAGTTCCTCGCCGAGGTGCCGCGCGACTTCATGGACGGCCAGCCGCTGCGCTACCGGCTGGAGGCGGACGGCCAGTTCCGCCTCTGGTCCGTGGGCGAGGATTTCAAGGACGACGGCGGCGACGCGACCACCGTCGGCGCGCACAGCACCAATCCCTTCGACTGGCTCAAGGGCCGCGACTGGATCTGGCCGCAGGCCGCGAGCGAGGCGGAAGTCGCCGCCTACCACGCGGAACTCGAAGCCAAGCGCGCGTCCACGCCGCCCAAGCGGTAGCCGCTGTCCGCCTCAGCAGGCGACTCGCCGGCCTTCCTCGCTGGAGCGATACATCGCATCCATCAGCTCCAGCGTGGCCAGCGTGGAGGCCGTTGTGTTCCGGCATTCCTTGCGCTCGCCGCGCGCGACGGCGAGCCAATCGCGGATCAACTCGCGGCTGCGGTAGCCGTGGTAGCCGGGCGTCCTGTCGGCCGGCAGGGAGAAGACTTCCTCCATCGCGTGGAACTGCGGCTGCGGCCCGTGAATCTCCAGCACGCCGCTCGTGCCCGCGCGGTTCGGATCCCAATGCACCCAGCGCTGGCTGCCGCGTAACGACCACCGCCATTCGCCCGCCCAGCGCGGCAGCCAGTAGCCGCCGGTGAAGGTCGCCAGTCCGCCGCCAGACAAATCAAAGATGGCCGAGCCGCCGTCCTCGACGCCGAGTGGTGTCTCACCGAAGACGCCCGTGCGCGCGGTCACGGCGGTCACGGACTGGCCGGTCACGTAAGTCAGCAGGTCAAGGTAATGACAGCCCAGCCAGTTGAAGAACCCGCCGCCGCTCTGCTCCGGGTCGAACAGGAAGTGCGACGGTCCGCGCCGGTTGGCGTCGCTCGTCACGCAGGTCATCTCCACGCTGATGAGCTTGCCGAAGCGGCCCTCAGCGATCATCGCCTTGAGCCGTTGCGCGCCTTCGTCGTAGCGCCAGAGGTAGCCGGTCTGAAACGCGACGCCCGACTGCCGCACTTTCTCCAGCGCGGGCCGCGCGGCGGCGGCGTTCACGCCGCAGGGCTTCTCGGAACGCACGTGCTTGCCGGCGGCGGCGTGGTGTTCCAGCACGGCGGGCACGCGGTCGTAGGGTAAACAGACCACCGCGCCATCGAAGAGACTTCCGCGCCGGGCGCTCAGCTCCGCGATGCTGCCGAAGCGCGGCACGGCGGCGAGCGTTTCCTCCAAGCTGGCGAGCCCGCCGCCGAACTCCGGCACGATGGCCGTGATGACGACTTCCCCGGCGAGGTTGAGCAGCGACTCGCGCCACGCCGCCCCGTGCGGATGGTCAACGCCGATGAACGCGACGCGGAAAGGCTGGCTCATGGGCGGAGGTTCAAGGTTCGAGGTTTCCGGTTCAAGGTTCAAACGATGAGGCTTGGATTTTATCAGGAGAGCAGGAAGGCAGGAGGATTGGCTTCCAGTTGCTTTCCTGCCCTCCTGCTCCCCTTATGAAAAACCTCCCCTCCGGAAACGAAGAGCCCCTCCGCATCGCACGGAGGGGCTGGCTTCGGCCTGCGCCGGTTGATCAAGCCGGGCTAGGCCTCAAAGGACTTCCCGCAGCCGCAGCTTTGCTTGGCGTTGGGATTGGAAATCTTGAACCCACCACCGGTCAGCTCGTCCTTGAAGTCGATCACGCAGCCGCGCAGCACTTCGGCGCTGATCGGATCGGTGAGCACGCCCACGCCGTGGAACTCGCCGGCGAAGTCGCCGTCACGTTGCTCGTCGAAGACCATGCCGTATTGCATCCCTGAGCAGCCGCCCTTCTCGACATACACGCGGAGCCGCTTGCCGGCCGGTTCCGGCTCGTTCGCGAGCATGGACTTCACCTGCTCGGCGGCGCTGGGCGTGAGGCTGACGACGGGTTCGGCGAGTGTGGCGGTGCTCATTTGAGTCTTGGGGCGAACGTAGAGGTGGAGTGCGGGGCTGTCAAATCTGGCAAACTCCTTTGCCCGCGGATAACGCGGAATACGCGGATGGGGAAAGCGAGCTGCGAACTAGGTGTGTTCATCCGCGTCATCTGCGTTATCCGCGGGCAAGCTTGGTTTCTCCTTCCATCTGCCCGCGCGTCACGCCGAGTTGATGATGCAGCTTCAACTCGCGCCAGAGCTGTTCGCCGGTCAGTTCGCCGCGCAGCAACGCCCGGTAGCGCGCGATGGTCTGCGTGACTTCCTCCGGCGACTCGTTCACGAACTCAATGCGGAAACGCCGCACGCCCAGCGCCTGCAAGCGCCCGACGTATTCCGCGCCGGTCTGCGCGCGGGCGTTGAAGACCGTGTTCCGGCAGCCGGCGTCGGCTTTCAGCGGATGCTCCTGGCCCACGCGGTCGCGCACGCGCACGTCGTGGCGGTCGCACGGACGGCCGCAGTCGCGGAAGTCCTTGCCTGCCGAGAGGAACGCGCAGAAGACGCAGTGCTCCATGTGAAACATGGGCATGTGCTGGTGAATCGTAACCTCGAACCACTCCGGCCGCGCGCCGCGCAGGAGCGTTTCGAGTTGCGTGAAGTTCAGATCGTAGCTCGCCGTGAGCCGCTCCAGGCCGAAGCGGGACATGAAGTAATCCGCCGTGAGCGTGTTGGCGACGTTGAGCGAGAAGTCGCCGACTCGGCGGCAGTCGGCGAAGAAGTTGAGGTGGTCGTAGTTGCGGACGAGGTAGCCGTCAGCGTCGCACGAGCGGACCTGCTTGAGAATCCAGTCCTCGCCGGACTTCGTGATGCGCGGGGGAGCGACGAAGATTGCCGATTGCCAATTGCCGATTGGCGATTGGCAGCCACGCGCGGTGCGGAAGGTCGTGACAGCCTCGCGGTAGCGCTTCGGGTCTTCGAAGTCGCAGTAGATCGTGGTGGCCCCGCAGCGCAGCGCGGCATCGAGTTGGGCGAGATTGCGGACGAGAGGGATGAGTGAAGGGGTCTCGGGTCTGGCGTCTGGGGTCTGGGAAGCCGTGCTCGGCCACTGTGGTGACGGCGTAGCCAATGAGGTTCGAATGTCACCCCCTAGACCCGAGACGCTAGACCCAAGACCCTCCGTGAGCCACCACCGCTTCGGTTGCGCGCGTTGGCGTTCGAGCTCGGTGACGAGTTCGCGGCGGAGGCGGTTGAGTTCGCTTACCGGGAGGATGACTTCGCCTTCGAGTTGGCTGCGCAGCTCTCCGAGCTTGAAGGGCGTGCCGCCGAGGCGACCGCGCTGGTCGCGGAGCTTTTCCGGCGTGAGCGGTTGCTTCTCGGCGCGGGCGAGCGGGGCGGTGGATTGCGCCTGCGCGATGTGACCCAGCTCGTCGCGGGCGATGAGCGTGAGCGGCGTGCCCACGCGACCGTGAGCCTCGAAGCTGACGGGGCGCTGAAAGCGAGGCGCGTCGCCGGCGAAGGTGGCGCGAACGTGCTTCTCCAGCTCGGGGTCGCTGGTCTTCCACAGCACATCGCCGACATGGACGCGCGCGAAGTCCACCGCGCCGGGCATGAAGGTCAGCGCGGCTTCGGATTGGCGATTGGCGATTGGCGATTGGTGAATCTGAAAAACGCGGCCACCCTCTTCGTCGTCGAGGCCGTGGCCGGCATCGAAGACGATGCCATCACCAGCCTTCAGCCTGCCGGAGAGGCGGATGTGGACGCGGTCGGCGGCAACACGCGTGACTTCGCCGACGAACGCGCCGCGCTTCTTGCCGACGCGCGCGTGGACGAGGCGTTGGTTGTCGATGCCCTCGAACCACCCGGTGTGGAGGCCGCGGCTGAAGGCCATCTCCAACTCGTAACGTCGAGGGTCGAGGGTCGAGGGTCGAGGGTCAGAAGCTGGCTGGCTTTCGACTCTCGACTCTCGTCCTTCGACCAGCGCATCCAGCGCCTGCCGGTAGATGCGCGTGATGCTGGCGACGTATTCCGGCGACTTCAGCCGGCCCTCAATCTTAAGCGACGCGACGCCGCTGCGGACGAGTTCCGGCAAGACTTCGAGGCCGGCGAGGTCTTGCGGTGAGAGCAAGTAACTGCGTCCGCCCAGTTCGACTTTCTTGCCGTCGCTGATGAGTTCGTAAGGCCTCCGGCAGGCCTGCGCGCACTCGCCGCGATTCGCGCTGCGCCCGCCCAGCGCCTCGCTGGTGAGGCATTGGCCGGAGTAGGCAACGCAGAGCGCGCCGTGGACGAAGACCTCCAGAGGGAGTGTGGAGTTTGGAGTTTGGGGTTTCGGGTTGGCGTTCGCTACCGCCGGTGTTTCCAAACTCGAAACACTAAACTCGAAACTGTTTTGAATCGCCGTGATTTCATTAAGCGAGCTCTCGCGCGCGATGACGACGAGGTTGCAGCCGAGTTCCTTCGCGAAGGCCACGCCCGCCGCGCTAGTGATGGTCATCTGCGTGCTGGCGTGGATGGGGAAGTCCGGCGAGAGGCGGCGGATGAGGCGCGCGATGCCGATGTCCCGCACGATGGCGGCGTCCACGCCCGCGGCGATGATGCTGCGGAGGTATTCCTCGGCGGCGGCGAGTTCGTCGGCGAAGACGAGCGTGTTGAAGGTCACGTAGCCCTTCACGCCGCGCCGGTGGAGGAACTCCATTATCCGAGACAGATCGGCCTCGGTGAAGTTGTGCGCGCGCATCCGGGCGTTGAAGCGGTCGAGACCGAAGTAGATCGCGTCCGCACCGTTCTCGACGCCGGCCTTGGCGCATTCCCAATCGCCGGCGGGCGCAAGCAGCTCGGGCAATGCCGGCGTCGTGCCCGTGGAAGCGGACGGCTGCGGGGCGGAACCAGACGCTGGCTGTGCTGCGGTGGACATGAGAAGTCGCCGACGCGGACAAGCTACGGTTGGGCCGCGGCAGCGTCGAGCCTCGTCGCGGAGCGAGGATCGCATTCTACCTGCGGTCATTTCCGGATGCGTGGGAGGCTTGTCAGCGAGGGCCAGCGTGATAGCTTGCCGGCGTGCGCCGCTTCTTCAGCCCGCTCTGTATGAGGCTCTACGCGTTCCTCGCGTTGTTCCTCGCTCTGTTCTACGCGTGGCCCCACGCCATGCGCAGCGAGTGGAACCGCGAGCGCCTTTACCGCCAGCTTCTCAGCGGCTCGGAGAAGGACCGCATCACCGCTGCTGGCAACCTCGTGGCCTACGGTGGTCGCGAACAACTCCTCAAGGCGCTCCAGTCTGACTCCCCCTCGATTCGCACCGTGGCCATCAGCGCGCTGTTCGACATCTGGGTGGCGGCGGAAGGAGAGGAAGCGGCGTTCCTCCTGCAAGTGGCGGGCAATTCGATCGAGCGGAAAAACGTCCAAGGCGCGCTTAACCACCTCACCCGGCTCACGCGCACCTATCCGTTTTTTGCCGAGGGCTGGAACCGCCGCGCCACGTTGCTCTGGCAGCTTGGCCAGGTGGAACAATCCCTCGCGGACTGCCGCAAAGCGGTGCTGCTGAACCCCGAGCACTTCGCCGCTTGGCAGGGCATGGGGCTGTGTCAGGTGCGCCTCGGCGATCTCGCCGCCGCTACCAAGTCCTTCGAGCAGGCCCTCAAGCTCATCCCCCACGACCGCCAGACGCAGCACTATCTCCGCTGGGCCGAGGACATGCTCAAACGCGAGCGGCAGACGCGGCCGAAGCAGGCGGAGTGGCAGGGTGAGCTGATCTGAGGAGGAGAAGTGGTTAGTCCTTAGTGATTAGTCCAAATCGCCAACGTGAAGAGTCACGTCCTCGCCGCTGATGACTAAACACTAATTACTAACCACTTTTCCCCGCCTCCGCCTCCTGTTTGGCCACGTCTTCCGCGAAGAACTTCGCCACGTCCTTGAACTTCGCGACGTTCGCCGGGTTCAGGTCCATGAGCACCTGATGGGCTTCGAGGCAGTTGCGGGACATTTCCAGCTTCGACGCGCCAGCGGACTCGACGGCGGCGAGGCAGAGGTTTTCCAGATCCTTGCCCTGCACGACGTGGAAGAGGTGCAGCACGCCGAGGTTGTCAATGAGGTCGGCGACTTTGGGTGTGGGGTTGAGCAGCTCGATGGGGCGCTGCTCGGGCGGGAGGTCGTCGGCGGAGAGCTGGGTGCCGAGGCTGGCGAGCACGCCGAGGAACGTGCTGTCCATGATGGGGCAAGCCGCGAGGTCCACGATGAAGCGCTGCGCGCCGCGCGCGCGGGCCTCGTTGACGAGGCGCTTGAAGTCCACGCTGGTGGCGAAGTTCGCGCGCCCGGCGAGCTTCACGCACACAGCGTCACCGACGCGCGCGGCGAGGAGGGTGGAAGTGGGGGAGGTCATCTAGGTCACAGCTTCGAAGTGCCGGTCAGATTGAGCCAGAATTCATAGTAGCTTTCAATCGCCGCACCCATCGGCGACCCGTGCGGGATGGCCCATTCCAAAGGCGCGTAGATTCTGACGACCACCTCTACGGGCAACCAACCACGGTGATAACAGACACAGGCCGGGCCGATGCTCAACACGTAGAGCAACGGCATCAAGACAAGCGCGACGACGACGTGGAACCACGTCTTGCCGGACTTGCTGGTCGCTTCGTCGCTCATTCTCAGAGTTTGGTTCCGGTGATACGCGCCCAAGCTTCCACGTAAGAGTCTATCGCCCCCCTAGGCCCGTCTTGTCCATGAACCGAATCAGCGGCTTATACACGGCTTCGATGGAGGAGCCGGGAATCAACCCTCGTGCCGCGAGCACAACCACCGGCCCGGTGCTCAACACGTAGCAAAGGGGCACGCCCACGAGGAGGCCCACGACGTAAAGCCACGTCTTGCTGGGCTTGTCTGTGGTTTCGTCGCTCATTTGGGAAAATGAAGTGTAGTCCCAGTCGTGATCATCCAGGCTTCGATGTAGCTCCGGAACAAGACTTCGGTATTCGTGGCGTCGGCAAACGACTGCAGCGGCTTGTAAAGTGTGTTAACGGCTGAATTGGAGGCCCAGCCCCGCATAAGCAGCACGACCGCCGGCCCGATGCTCAAGGCATACAGCAGCGGCAAGGCGAGGACGAGGCTCAGGCCGTAGAGCCACGCCTTGCTGGCCTTGTCTGTGGTTTCCTCACTCATGCCGGGTTTTGTCTGGGCCGCCGGGGCCACCCGTCCCAATCAACACCCACGCCCGCCCAGTGGCAAGCGGCGGCATTTGCCCTCCGGCTTCTCCCTCTCCCTTCCTCGGAGGAGGGGAGAGGGCTGGGGTGAGGGGTTTCGCGCGTCGGCGTTGGTGGCCGCACCCCTCATCCGGCCTTCGGCCACCTTCTCCCCTCGCTACGCGAAGGGAGAAGGCTCGCGAGGGGTGCGCGCCGAAATCCGTGCCGGCGATTTGCAACCGCCGCCCGTGGGATGGAGCAAGTCGAGACGGCTCTGAGCAGTCCACCCGCAACGCGGCGGCTGGAAGCCGCCGGCACGGGGTCATCGCGCGCTCACTCCCCATTCCCCATTCCCTATTCCCCATGGCCTTCACCTCACCACCTCCTCGCGCCGGACGATTTGCGTGAGGGTCTGTTGCAGCACGAGGGATTCGTCGAGCTGGCTGCTCACCAGCTTCATGTTGCACTGGAGCAGCAGGTCCATCGCACGGATCAGCTCGGCGGAGGAATACTTCTTCGCCTGCGGGAGCGCGCGGAAGAGCACGTAGGGGTTCATCGCCAGCGGGTTGATGCGCTTGTCCTCGGGTAGCGCATCGGCGGGGACGCGTTCGAGCTGGGACTTGAAGCGGTTGTAATCGCCGTCCGCCTTGAGCCAGCCGGCCTTGATCATCTCCTGGAGGAAGATCATCACGCGCACCTTCGAGATGAGGCCGTAGAGCAGGCCGATCTCGGACTTGCGCTCGACCTTAAGCCGGATTTCCCACAGCTCCTCGTCCAGCGTGCGGAGGAGCTTGGGCAGGTCGCGGTCGCCGAGCGCGTCGGCGAGGGCGAAGGCGCGGGCCTGCTTGTTGCGCGTGACGATGGCGTCCACGTCCGCCAGCTCGATGTCCGCGCGCGCGCCCACGTAGGCGGCGAGTTTCTCAACCTCGCTGTGAAGCTGCGCCGCGTGCGGGCCGACGTTGGCGACGAGCTTGGCGAGGGCTTCGGAGGAAATCTCCTTCTTCAGCGCCTTGAGTTTCTTGTAGGCGAGGTCTTCGGCTTGGTCGGCCCAATTGCGGTCGTCGAGCGAGAGTGCGGCGAAGTGCTCGACGCTGCCGAGCTTCTCCAGGGTTTTGTAAAACGTCTTGCGCTTGTCCACCTTGCCGGCGCTGACGAGCAGCCGCACGCCGTCCCAGCGGAAGGCCTTCAGCTCGGCGGCGAGTTCCGCGAGCGCCTCGGACACGGCGCTGGAGCCGGAGGTGCGGTCGTCGCCGAGGAAGCTGCAATCCTTGAACCCCACAACCTTGCCGCCGCCGAAGAAGGGGAGCGTCTGGAGCGCCTCGCGGAGCTTGCCGAGGGCCTTGAGCGCCTCGCCGCTGTTGCCGACGGCGGCGTCAATCGTCTCGTGGTCCATGCCGCCGACCTCGCCGCACCACTTGTCGTAGAGCTGCCGCGCGCGCTGCTTCACCGCGAAATCCTCATCGCCGCAGATGAGGGCGACGGGGGCGGGTGGCTGCGGCGGAGGGGGCATCGAGGGAAACGTGTTCCGTAATCAGGGTTCAGCTTTCGGTGTGCGCGGCCGTGGTCAAAGACTG